>JAUNAE010000341.1 GCA_030527765.1 Eubacteriales bacterium | reverse complement strand
TGAAGTCTGTGAAAAATACAGAACAGTCAACAACGATAGATGTTGTAGCAACTGTTATTAAAAAATATATGGAAGAAAACCGAAAAATCAGAGTTTTTTCAGAAAAGGCAGAAATGCAACTGAGTCGTGCAAGATATCCAGAAAAGAAGCACAGAAACAAAGGTAAGATGATGGTTGAGAAGGAGTGTCCAAGCTGTGGCGCCAATTTCGAGCCGGATGAGCATCACTGCTGTTCTTATTGCGGATATGGTCTCAAAATGGAGAATTTTGTGTGGAGAAGATATGCTCCTAAAGCATTGAGTGAGACGAAAGGAGATGATATAGCATGGCAAAGGGAAGAAGGAAATTGAAAACAAAACAAAAGCTGCTGCTGTTTATTGCAATAGTCCTATTGTTTTTCGCAGTTCGTGCCATAATAAATATTCCAAGGGGAACGATTGGCGGATCTGTAGTTGAACTGGAGAGCCCGGCAGTTCGTGCGGAGAATGACGGCAAAGTGGTATTAGTTCATGGAACGGTAGATATAAAGAAGGAAGCTTATGATGACAAGGAAAAGCTTTCATTTCGTTCGCCAGTAGTTTCAAAAACAATTTACTACTATACACGAACGGATAAAAAGGAAAAGGATGACGATTCAACGGAATACAGGTGGGATTGGGAATGGCGTGACGTATCTGTTTTTGTTGGCGAGGCGGTTATTGGCGAGTTTGTGATAGATGAAAACTTGTTACAGCGCTTTCCATCTCAAAGAGAAAGTCCTTACACCGATTTCACTGCGGAAGAAATAGAACGCTTTTATCAAGAGTATGAGGATAACAGTCTCTACCTTTCCTATTGGGATATTACAAAAATACATAGATCTACTAACGTTGGGGAATCGCTCAAAAATGTCAATAGTACAAAGTTCACCTACCGATATTTTGACGCTTCCGAGGAAGTTACTATTCTGGCAAAACAGAGCGGTAATCAGTTAGTCCCTTATTCCGAGTATCCGTATACGTGTCTTTACTCTGGTCATGTCACCAAAAGTGATCTGACTCGTGAAACTAAGGGATTGCTGATAAGAGCTGTGATTTTAGTGCTTTTAGCTGTGGGTATATCCGGATGGGCGTTGAAGGATGTGCTGTTCAAGAAAAAGAAGCGTAAGAAAAGGTAATATAGAAATCTGAAAGGAGGCTCCCATGAAAAAATCAACAATATGCACGTTAGTAGGTGTAGCCGCAGTCATAACGGCAATCGCAGGATTTGGCGCGGCAATCGGTGGCGTTGGAGATATGGAGCTTGCCAGAGGCAAGTTCATTGTAGAAGCAGGAGCCGTCGATCCGGATTTTGGTATTGAAACCGATGGTGTCATCCTGGTTCGCAAGGTAGAGATGTACCAGTATAAAGAAGACCCAAGCATCGATTATTATGATACCGGTTTTTATGAAGAACATATGCCGAGTTTTACCATAAAAAAACGTGATCGTGACGTGACCTACAGTAACCCTGAATTTCCGGAAGATATGAAGACGAAAGTATTCTGTGGTAAGGTTCTTCTTGGGGATAGCGGGCTGTATGTGGCAGATGAGATGTTGGAAAAGTTTAACCTGGAATCCTATGTTGACTTTAAGAATGAACATACACTGGAGCGTGTGACGGATCTACCTGTAGATGGAGGTAACTCCTACGGATTGACACTCTATGACGGCTACTATGCCAATGGATCAGAGAGCTGGGAAATAGGCGATCTCAAAGTAACCTTTTATGTGCTTATGCCGGAAGATGACATGGTCTATACCGTTGCCGGAGACGTTCATGATGGTGTCATTGGAGAAGGGCGTGAAGATAACAAAGCATTTATCTATGACTATGAGAATGATTTCACATCAGAGGATGTAGCAAAGAAATTTGGAAGACAGAATCTATATGTAGGTATTGGCGGTGCTGTTGCAGCGGTCTTATGCTTTATCTTGGCTAGCCGATTAAAGAAAGCAGAACGCAAGGAAGCTGAAATACGAAGGCAATATGAATCACAGAATGCAAGGAGATAACAATTATGGGAGGTTTAAATGAGAAGATATTTCTCTGTTTTGTTTGTGGGGATTGCTTGCTTTATCGTGTCCACTTTGCTATCAGGATGTAGACCTGATGTAAGTCAATACGACTATATTCTAAACCACTGGCTTGGAGAATGGGAAGGGCAGTATGAAATCACAAATGCGACAGGTGAATTTAAGGATTTAGACGGCATTCGTGAGGATTGTACCACTGAGTTCACTTTGGATTATAAATCGAGACTATGGATGCAGATTGTTATTCAAGATGTGACTTATGACATATTTGGGAGTGTGAGCCATGAAGAAGGCAAAAAATATGGCAAGACTGAGTTCGATTATGTGACTTGCCCTGAGATGGAGAACGCATTCGTCAAGAGAACAAAAAAGTTTGACGCAGCTATTTCTTTAGATGGTGAAAGTCTTGGGGATGATAATCTTGCTGTTCTTCAGGGCAGGATCGGGGATGTCGAAAATGGCATGGATATTTTGATGTACTTGTATCGTCAAACAATAGAAACTGAAACGGAATAGGAAAACAATTTCGGAGAAAGGCAGGGATAAATACTATGAGACACTTAAAAATGCGAAGGTTGGTTGTTATACTACCGGTGATAGCACTGTCATTATCCCTGCTTTCCTGTGGAAGTAAGCAGAAAGATACAGAGCGAGAACATTCCACAACGAATACAGAGACAGACAGTGCTACAGAACCGCCTGTTGTTCCAGAGAATTTTGATAGTAAATACAATCGTCTTCTTCAAGAGGGAAACGGAGAAGCCAATATCAGTTATTATCAGAATATGATGGATGGAACTAATGCAATGGCCGCCATTATTTACCTTGGGTCGATGTATCAATACTCTGATCCTTGGGACTATATTTGCGCTTTGGGTCTTGATATCGAGTATGGATTTGTGGAGCGTATACCCAACGACAATGTAATTGATGCGGGTGGTTTGGATTTGTATGTGGTCATTCCAAGAGATATTGAGACAACGCTGGCCGTTTATGAATGGCTGGTCACAGAAGAAAATGACTATCAGGGAGAAAAAGGAACGCTTCTATATGAAAAGAAGGATGGATCGCCTGTTTTGGTAAAGGGCAATCTAAGCGAGGTCGTTCCAAGTTTTTGCCTGTCACTGACAGATTTGAATGGAACTGGATTTACATATGCTCCATTTATCAGCGGTGAGGATGGAAAACTTCATCCGAACGAAGAAATTATAGTGGACAATCAAAAAATCTACACGCCTATCTTGTGGGATGCCAGTTGGTATGAGGAGCTCAACAATGCCTATCAAAAATTAACTCATGATATTGAAAATGAACTTGTTTCTTGGGATTTCTTTTTTGGCGGAAGCACGATAGATTATGATGATGAGTTCTTTATGTATGAACTGTCCTTTGTTGAGGGCGGCGAAGCCCGTTTTTCATATAATTACGGAGATTATGAAGGAACATGGGCAATCGTCACGGCGGATATGTTGGGAAACAAGGCTGTTGATGCAGCAGAGCATATGATAGAACTTCATTTGACTTGCGGGTATCAGCAGGATGATCGTGCAAAAGAAGAAATTTCCGGACTTTTTGCCGTTAATTTCTGGACGCAGGATGAAGGCTTCTATCTTGTTCCGTTGTACGGAGACTATCTGATACCAAATCTCGCAGAGAATACCGATGGCATTGGAATGAGTTTTCAAAAAATCATGGAACCGCCAAACGAAGAGTAAGCGTTTTCACGAGGATTGGAGATAAAGGAATGGGAAAAAGAATCATCATGATCGCCCTGAGCATTCTTTTTGTGCTTCTGATTATTGTAGGCATTTCGTATATATCGAAAAAGAATAGTCCCGGTTATCATGGTGCCGGAGCTCTCCATGAATACCGTTGGATTTGCGAAAACTGTGATCATAAAAATCTTACTTTAGCTCCGGAGCTGGGGCATTTTGTGTGTGAAAAGTGTGGAACAGCTCTCTCAGAAAGGCAGGAAGCGAGAATGGGGCATCAAAGCGACAATGGAATTACCACCGGTGGAAGAACTGATTATTCGAATCCAGATGCTCCAAAGGAAATTATGTCCCAAAACATTGTTTCGTTTCATGCCTGCTTTTTTGCTTATGATATGTCCGGAGATGACTCGGCAACCGGAGA
>JAUNAE010000340.1 GCA_030527765.1 Eubacteriales bacterium | reverse complement strand
CCGGAACCGACGGCGACACCAACGCCGGAACCAACCGCAACGCCGACTCCGGAACCAACACCGATTCCGGCTGTCCAGTTGATGCCTTCGAATATTGCCGCTTCTTCGATTGGAGGAGGTGGAGTGTATGATCCACACTATCTGATTGACGGCAATCCGTCAACCGCCTGGGCAGAGGGAGTTGCAGGTGAAGGTATCGGAGAATTTGTAGATTATTTTTATCCAATGGGAACATACATTACCAGTGGCTTGATTTACCCGGGAGACTATTCGAATATGGATTCCTTCTTAAATAAGGGAGGGGTCACCCGGATTAAACTGAGATCGCGATCTCAGTACTGTGAAATTGACTGCAGCAGTGCGGCAAATAGTATGGCAAATGGAGGATTTCAGTTTACACTTCCGAAACCGATCGAATGTGATGGAACATTGCGTGTGTCCATTGTAGGTGTTCGAAACGGCAGAGAATCAGCGGATACATGTATTAGTGAACTCTATTTCTGGGGAGCGTATGGGGATGGAACCATCAAAGAGAATTTCAAATCAACCGAAATCGATGCGGGACCGATTGATGATAGAAGTGCCAATCGTTTGAGAGATATGGCAAGCATGATTTACCAGTGTCGTGCAGGTGATCAGGTATCCAGTCTCAGCTTTTCTGCGATGGAATTGGATATGAATGAAAAAGCAAGGATTCTGAATTATTATCAGTCCTGCGGAATTGATTCCAGAATTAACACTGAAGGTGGTACGGTGCACAAAGCTACGCCGCAGAATCTGAAAGAGATTGGAATGGATCTTTTTGGATCCTTCTCTGAGGAAGAATATCAGACATTCCTTGGTTATACGCAGCAGTACAATGAGAGTGAAGTGATCATGGGAGCGTCCGCGTCAGATGAATCCGGCATATATACCTTTGAAAAAGGAACTATGCAGACGACGGAACAGGGACAGCTGATCCTTGGGGGAACATTGATGAAATGGGGAACCCCGGCAGGTTATTACACGGCGTACTTCAAGTATCATGGAAATGAAACGCTGGATGCGTGGACGTTTGACCGTTTGGAAGTAAGCCCGAATGTGCAGTAAATTAGAAAAAAAGTGCAGTTTCAAGTGTTCTTAGAACATGCCCGAAACTGCACTTTTATTTTTTATGGATGTGAAATTGTAAACTGCGGGTAAAAATGGATCTCATAGCCATTGTGAAGAACGGAAGCGCCGTATTTGCTGCGGTAGCAGGAGAGTGCTTCCATGAGGTATTCTTCTGTGACTTCCAGAAATTCTGCGACTTCAAACAGACTGTGGCAGCCTGCTCTTGCTGCGCGAATAAGACCGTCCAAGCCTATCTTCAGATCGTATCCGTAAAGTCTTGCACGATATTCCTGTTTGCGGTTCATAGTGACACTCTGATCAAGAATATTGCCGGAACTGGTAAAATGATGGCCAAGTTCTTCAGCTAGAATACAGGATTTTTCGATTTCTGTTTCTATATTTCGATTAATTGCGATTCTGTTCTTAAAAATTCGTCCGCCATATCCGGGGATGTTTTTCTCTTTGACAATCAGTCCCTCAGAATCGGCTTCTATCAGCATCTCTTCGTAATTCAAAGAATTTCACTCCCATTCACTGTCATCCATCATCAAGGCATCCGCAGCCTGCATTTCATCAAAGGTTGCTCCGCGGTCATTTGCCGCCATCAGTATATCCTCGTCCATCTGCTGACTGGAAAGAAGATCTGCTGCGAAGGTGAGCAGCTTCTTCTGATTCTCCTGAGAAAGTTTACTATATATAGAAAGAACTTCTGAATGAACAGAGGCCGTTTTCGGAAAAGCAATTTGCTTCGTGGAGACAGATGCCGGAGCGGCTTCTTTGTGATTCAAAGCCCGAAGCAGAGCATCCAGTTCCATATCCATTCCCTTGGCCAACTTCTCCATAGAAGCAATGGTAGGAGCGATGGGTTTGTTGTTCCGGGGGTTAATGCCATTCTCAATCATGGAAATATAACCCTTACTGAGAGGACATCTCTTTGCAAAATCATCCATGCTCAGATGATATTTCGAACGATATTCTTTAACAATGATACCTAAGTCTGACATAAAAATCCTCCATAATGGTGAAACACATATGGATAACTACTGATTCTATTGTAATGAGAGAAAGGGGAAAAGTCAATCAATTTGTTCAACATGCTTGACAAACGTATGTACGGGTGCTATATTATAGTTGTTCAACATGATGAACACAGAATTTGGTTAGAAAGATATAAGCAAAGATGAGGGCAGGCATCAGGAGTCCGGCGGATGGGCTGACGTCTCATGCCAGATGAAGGAGGTATTATAAGTATGAACGTGAGAATGATGTTATACGCAGTATTATTATCAACGATTACTGTGGAGACACTTATGATCCTGAATGTACTTGAATTGAATGTGGCAGAGGCAGTTCTTGCAGTGATCGGTGTCGGACTTATTTATCTTGAGATTTTTGACGGATTAAAAGATGCAAGAGTACAGAAGCATCACCGCCGAGTGGTTCGCTATAGGTAATATCTATAATGGGTGATTAAAGAATTCGAATACGATGTTTCTCCTGTTTTATTGACAAACAAAGGTCGGAAGAGTATGATCATGATTATTAAATACCGTATTCATATCTCTTAAGTATGAATAAGGAAGGAGAGACATTATGAAAAGAAGAAATATTCAGAAATTACTTGCAGCAGCAGTAACATTTTCCGTGATTCTTGGAACTGTAGTTCCGGTTACTTTAGTTAGTGCAGAAGAGGCAGCAGCCGGAAAGAACATCTCTATTCGCGTAAGTGATGATCCGCTGAACATCAACCCTCTTTATGTTACCGATCTGAACAGCTTCACAATTATGCAGTCTCTGTACAGCCCGTATTTTGAGATCGTTGGCGGTGAAGTTTATTATGGAAATGGTCTTCTCGAAAGCGTAACAAGCAACGAGGATTCCACCGTATTTACCCTTGTACTGAAAGAGAATCTGAAATGGCATGATGGAGAGGCAATCACTGCAGATGATATCGTATTTTCCACCAATCTGTGCCTGGATGAGGCTCAGGCAGTTCCGTATTCCACTTATGTATATGATGGAAGCGGAGAGGCAGCTTCTGTTGAGAAAGTGGATGACAGAACAGTTACTATCACGTTCCAGAATTCCAATACAGGATTCCTTGGAAGCTTAAGCCAGCTGTACTGCATTCCGGCACATATCTATGAAGGTGTTGAGAAGGTTGGCGAGAGCGAGCTGAACTATGAGCCTATCGGAAGCGGCCCATACAAATTTGTATCTTATGAGTCCGGACAGGCATATGTTGTTGAGAGATTCGATGATTATTTTGAAGAGACACCGAATCTTGATACCGTAACATTCAAGATTATCAAAGATACCAACACAGCAATCGCAGCACTTCAGAGTGGAGATCTGGATGCACTGTCCATCAGCGGTGATGACTATGATACTGTAGCAGGAATCGAAGGCGTTACAATCAACCATTACAATTCCGGTAATGTAGATGCTCTCGGATTTAACCAGCTGAACGAGACACTGGCAGACCAGAAAGTACGTCAGGCAATCGCCTATGCATTAAATAAGGAAGAGTTGGTACAGTTTGCTTACACATCTACAGATTATGCACAGCCGGCTTACTCCATCCTTACACCGGATACACTGTACTATGATGGAGAACTGACTCAGTATGATAACAATGTTGATGAGGCAAAGAAACTTCTGGAAGAAGCAGGAGTAACAAGCCTTGATCTGACATTACTGTATTCTACAAGCTCTGATATCAATGAGAATGCAGCTGTATATATTCAGTCCAAACTTGCTGAGGTAGGAATCAACGTAACACTGGATCCTCAGGAGGATTCTATCTACAAGAACTCCATCCAGGAAGAGAACAGCACAGCATATGATCTTGTACTGCAGAAATATGAGTTAGGTGCAGAACCAAGTCTGTATGCAGATATCCTGTCATCCGGAAGCAGAAGCAACTACTCCCATGTAAATGACGAGGAGCTTGATAACCTCTGGAATCAGGGACTTCTTGTACCGAATGGCGATGAGAGAGAGGGCATCTACAAGAACATCCAGGAACTTGTAAATGATCAGCAGTATCTCTACACCATCGACTACACCAATGGATTCTTCGCACTGTCTGACAAATTCGGCGGATTCGACGATTACCTCCTT
>JAUNAE010000339.1 GCA_030527765.1 Eubacteriales bacterium | reverse complement strand
GGGTATGTCAGAGAGCTCAAATCCCTGAATCCTCCCGTCGAAGTATTCTTCGAAACCGAGAACATACATACCTTAAATAGCAACAGCGAAATGAGTTTATCGTTTATAGCGACACTAGCCCAAGAAGAATCCCACACAAAAAGTGAGATCATGAATGCCTCTATTTCCATGCGCTTTAATCGAGGAATTTTCCTAACTCCGACTCTCCTCGGTTATGACAAGGACGAGGATGGAAATCTTGTAATAAACGAAGAAGAGGCTATTATAGTGCGGCTTATCTTCTATATGTATCTATTCGGTTACAGTCCAAAGGAAATTGCAGATACACTGACCGAATGCGGAAGTAAGACAAAAAAGGGGAATACAGAATGGAGTACCTCTTCCATTATGCAGATTCTTCAGAATGAAAGACACTGCGGAGATATTCTGGCCCGCAAAACTTTTACACCAAACTATCTCGATCATAAATCAAAAAAGAATAACGGCGAGCTCACAAAATATTATCAAAGGGATCATCATGACGCTATTATCTCCCACGAGATATTTACCGCTGTTCAAAAAATTATTCGTGGATCTAAATATGGCGGTCGAGGTATTCTACCGGAATTACATGTGATTGAGGATGGAATTCTTTCTGGGTATGTCGTGGTAAATACAAAATGGGCTGCCTTCAAAGCACAGGATTATATTGATTCCTATGTAAAGGTATTTGGTGACCCACCAAAGGAAATAACAGAATCGATTGAAGTAGAAGGCAAAGAAGGCGAGTTTGACTTGCGCGGTTTTGAAATCGCCAGGTCACAATTCTTTAGTACAAAGGGGCAAAATCTAATATCTCTAACCGGAAAGAATATCTCCTACTCTACTACGACCATTCATCGCTTTGATAAAAAGTTGGAAATCGAGCTTCTCGTTCATCCCATCACGAGAAAACTGGCTATCCGACCCGCTCCGGAAAACAGTAAGTATAAAGTGAAATGGGGATCATACTCGGTACAGGGTCTTCGTGGACGGACAGTCTCCGGATCCGCCTATCTCCCAACCCTTTATGAATTGTTTGGCTGGAACATTAAGTGGAAGTATCAGCTTGTAGGAACCTTTTTGCAAAACGGCAATGACTATCTTCTCACATTCGACTCTAGTGAAGCCGTTGTCCTGGTTCCTCCAGAAGTTGTAACAAAAGAGCAGCAGGAAATCCAGCCGATTTCCCAAGGGAAGCGTATAGAAGCTTATCCTAATGAGTGGGGAAAAACTTTCGGGGAGAATTATTATCTGCAAGCCACAAGTGCACCCTCTAAAAATGGTCCTGGCTGGAACGTAAGTGCAGAAGGCACTCCTGTCTATGATCCAGAGCTGAATATCTCGTCCCCTATAGAAATGCAGAATAACATCGAAGCACTAATGCGCAAATTAAAGAAAGAGGAGCAAGATCATGAATGACAATCCATATGTAAATGGTACGGAGGTAGCGGAAGAACACCCCGCTCTGGAAGATACTGCTTTCAGCTTCGCTGGATATCAGGTGGTCCGTGGTGAATTCTTTGCTCACATTGGCGAGCCCTCCATTACATTTTTCGGCAATAAAGTGTACGCAAATACTGCGTGTATCAAGAAAATCCCCGGATATGACTACATTCAAATATTAGTAAACCCGGAAGAAAAGAAACTTGCCGTCAAGCCATGCAAAGAAGAACTGAAAGATTCTTTTCGCTGGACAACTGCCAACAGTAAACCCAAACAAATTACCTGTAAAATTTTTTTTGCGAAAGTATTCACGTTAATGAACTGGAATCCAGGATATCGATATAAATTACTCGGAAAACTTGTCCGATCCGGCGATGATTATCTGTTTGTTTTTGATCTCACTGAGCCTGAGATTTTCACACATGTAAAACTAGAGAACGGAAAAATCAAGCGTTCTCGAACAGCCATTTATCCAGAAGAATGGAAAAATCAATTTGGAGTTCCTGTGGAAGAACATGAAAACACCGTTCAAGTTAGTCTTTTTGATCGTCTCACTGTCTTTGGTATTCAAAAAAAACCTGAAGGCACAGGAGCTGAGAAGGAGGTAGTGAATTATGAGTAAACAAGATCGTCCCACCATAACCATTGATTATCGCAGGAACCTAATTCGAATCCATAAAAATACACTTCATCTGTTAAGTGATCCAGAATATATTGAGCTTCTTGTAAATCCAGAAAGCAGCACACTCGCTATTCGCCCTAGCGATGGCAATAGTGATCGGGCTCATATAACAAAAATTGATCATGTGAAAAGCATGGAAATACAAAGCGCTTATCTTTTTCGATCACTCAAGACAGTACATAGTGGATTTGAAACCGGGAAGTCATATCGACTCTTTGGGATCTTAAATACAGTTGATGGCATCGTGCGTTTTCCATTAAAAGACGCTAATGAATTGAAAAGATCGGAGGATAAATTATTGTGATAGAAACAAACGCACTCACAACATCCCCCGATTTTAAACGACTCTCTCCTGCTCTATCTAAAGAATATTTAAAGCACTTGGAAGAAAGTATATTGCAACATGGGTGTTTAGATCCGGTACATATTTGGAAGAATCAAATTATTGACGGCCACAAGAGGTTTCTGATTTGTACCAATCATCATATTCCTCTTGAAGTAATAAACCATAGTTTTTCCTGCAAAGCAGAAGCTGTTGTCTGGGCCTGTACAGAACATATGAAATGTGCCTCTATAACACCTGCCATGAGTATATATCTGATAGGTAAACATTATGAAGGAGCGAAGGATTGCTATCTTTTTGAACATCGACGGGAAATAAATAGCTCAAACCAGCAGCCCAAATATAAATATCGTGTTGCTGCAGAAATTGGAAACATTTATCACATGAATGGATCTACGATATACAAATATGGAATGTATGCCAAAAATATCGACTTAATTTTTGAAAAGAATGAAGCACTAGCTAATTATATCCTGTCTGGCCGATTGCGCTTTGCACATAAGACTGCTTCTATCGTTGCAAATTTGAATAAATCTGTATTAGAGGAAATCGAAGCTCAGGTAAGAGAAAATCATCTAAATCACATATCATCATCCGAGTTAGAACGGATAAAGCTTCGATCCTCTGTTATAAGTAACAAGCGAATCTCAAAGCTAATAACAGGTGTTGAACACACCATTGGAATAAAACAAGATCCTGCCTATGATTCGGATGCAGAAATATCTAGTTTATCACTTACCATTCCGTCTTGGATCAGTACCATTAAAAGGAGCTGCGCCAACACCGATTTTTCAGCTATTACAGATGACGGCAGAAAACAGCTCACGCTTCAGCTTACTTTGTTGGAGGAGTCAATCAAAGAAATACTCGAACATCTGGAGGAATTATAAATGAATGAAAGATTTAAACCGTATGTCCCACAAGTTCACTTTGAGCTGATTCCAATCAAAAATTTAGTTTCAAGCCAGGATTATCAAAGAAGTGTATCTTCAAGACAGATCGCTACTGCAGCTACTGAGTTTGATGTAAATCAGATTAATCCTGTCAAGGTCAGTAGAAGAAACGGGAAAAATTATGTTTTTAATGGTCAGCATACTATAGAAATAGTTGCTACCGTTTCAGGTTCTCGCGATACCCCTGTCTGGTGCATGATCTATGATGATCTTGTATATGAGCATGAGGCAGATATCTTTGCAAACCAGAGCAAATACGTACGGCCACTTACCCCTTATGATATTTTTGTGGCCAATATTGAAGCGGGAAACCAGGAACAAATCATGATCAAGGAGCTGGTAGAATCCTATGGTCTAACCATATCCAATAAGGATGCTCCCGGAAATATCTGCGCTGTTGCCACTATTCAAGACGTTATGCGGGAATATGGATACGCCAATTTGGACCACACACTACGATTATGTATCGGTACCTGGGAGGGTACCGCCCACTCCCTCGGCTCCCTTATCTTAAAAAGCATTTCAATACTGCTGTACGTATATGGAGAAGAACTAAACGATGAGGTATTTAAGGAAAAATTAGGTTCTATTTCTATAAAGGAAATTCTTCGGAATGCCAAAGAACGTCGCTCTGGAGTAGTCGGTTACGCTGAAGCCATGCTTGCCTACTATTCCAAGGGAACTCGTGGTGGAAGAAACTGGCTTTCCCCGGAAAAGCTGTATAGTGATTATTTCAATGCTTGAGAGCCACCTTTTCAGAGCTTCAGAGCCACTC
>JAUNAE010000028.1:8472-21419 GCA_030527765.1 Eubacteriales bacterium | reverse complement strand
AATCAAATGGCCCACATGAATCGGGTCAAACGTTCCTCCCATGATTCCTATTTTCCGGCGTGTTGTCTCCATACGCATTCTCCTGTTATCTGAAAATACTCTTATTTCGGAAGGACAATCTTTTTCTTGTCGTCTTTGCCTTCTCTGTAAAGAACAATTTTCTTTCCGATGACCTGAACAACCTGCGAATGAGTTCTCTCTCCGAGAACCGCAGCCATCTCTCTCGGATCCTCCATGCAGTTCTGAAGAACGCTGATTTTGATCAGTTCACGGGCTGCAAGAGCCTCTTCTACAGCTTTTGTGTTTTCCGGAGTCAATCCGCCCTTACCGAGCTGCAGAATCGGATCCATAGTCATTGCAAGGCTTTTTAAATATGCTCTCTGCTTGCTTGTCATTCTATTCTCCTATCTTATTGATAATAATCAAATTCGAAACCATACATGCGGACGGTATCGCCCTCTTCAATTCCCGCTTCAACAAGGGCATCCAGAATGCCGCCCTCTTTCAGGAATCTCTGGAAGAATGCAAATCCCTTCTCAGAATCAAGATTGGTGTATCCAAGCATCTTTTCAATCTTCGGTCCTTCAGTTACAAAGATCAATTCTCCATCTTCTTCCACTTTTGTAACAGTGAACGGCAGATTTTCCTGAAGAAGCATATCTTCAGGGAAGAATTCCTGCTCGAAGACGATCTTTTCCTGTCCAAGCTGATCCAGCATCTGCTTCACATACAGCAGCAGTTCTCTGACACCCTGTCCGGAAACTGCGGAAATCGGGAACACTTTGATTCCCTTTGGCTCAAACTCCTGGCGAAGACGATCCAGCGCCTCATCACCTTCCATAAGGCAGTCCACCTTATTTGCAGCGATGACCTGCGGTCTGGAAGCAATATCTCCATTGTAGGTTTCCAGTTCTTTGTTTATTTTATAATAATCCTCGATGGGATCTCTTCCTTCTGTTCCTGCAGCATCCACGATATGGATCATCACTCTTGTACGTTCAATGTGGCGGAGGAACTGATGTCCGAGTCCGGCACCTTCTGATGCTCCTTCGATCAGACCCGGGATATCCGCAATGACAAATCCACCGTTCTCTGTATCTACCACACCAAGATTCGGGCTCAAGGTTGTAAAGTGATAGTTGGCAATCTTCGGACGTGCATTGGTAACTCTGGAAAGGAATGTAGATTTTCCGACGTTCGGGAATCCTACAAGTCCCACATCTGCAATCACCTTCAGTTCCAGCACGACCTCAAGTTCCATGGCCTGCTGCCCCGGCTGTGCGTACTTCGGCACCTGCATGGTAGGAGTAGCATAATTCATATTTCCTTTTCCGCCTCGACCACCGCGAAGAACGACCTGTCTTGTATTTTCACCGGACATATCTGCGATAACTTTTCCTGTAGAAGCTTCCATTACGACAGTTCCTTCCGGCACCTTCAAAATAATATCTGCTCCGTCTGCACCATGGCAGCGCTTCTTACCGCCTTCCTGACCGTCTTCCGCTTTGAATTTTCTGCGATGTCGATATTCTCCAAGGGTGTTCTGTCCTCTGTCAATCTCAAAAATAACATCACCGCCACGGCCGCCGTCTCCACCGTCCGGACCACCATTCGGAACGTACTTCTCTCTTCGAAAGCTCACGTGGCCGTCACCGCCCTTACCGGATCGGATCAGGATTTTCGCTCTATCTGCAAACATAATTTCACCTCCTTGTGAAACTGTGATTATATATCAATTTATTTTTTATTCTAAAAGAGGCTTCAAACCATAATGATTTGAAGCCTCCGGGCATACATGAATGAATTATTCAGCATCTGCAGCTACGATAGAAACCTGTTTCTTATCGCGGCCTTTGCGTGTAAATCTTACAACACCATCTTTCAGTGCATACAGAGTGTAATCTCTGCCAAGTCCAACGTTTTCACCTGGATGGATCTTGGTTCCGCGCTGTCTGTAAAGGATGTTTCCAGCTTTTACAAACTGTCCGTCTGCTCTTTTGGCACCAAGTCTCTTGGACTCGGAATCACGGCCGTTCTTTGTAGAACCAACACCTTTTTTATGTGCGAATAACTGAAGGTTCATTTTCATCATGGTACTACACCTCCCTGACTTTTACTTGTAAGTATTGTCTCTGATAGCTATGCTCAATTTGAGTCAGACCAAGAAGAAGAGAATCCATCAGAAGTTTTCCCTCATACGTATTCTCACCATGGAAGCGAATAGAGATATATCCGTCTCTATCCTCAGCCTCAAACTTCTCTTCTGTAAACTCCTCAAGAGAATTCACAGTGTTGATCGTCAATGCCGAAACCGCTGCGCAAAAGATATCATATCCATCATCCGCATATCCTGCATGACCTGAGGAAGTGAAGCTCACATAATTTCCATTCTTTTTGGTGACTTTCACTGTAATCATAAATACACCAATTAAGCGTTGATCTTTTCGATTTTAACTTTGGTGAACTGCTGTCTGTGACCGTTCTTTTTGTGATATCCAGTTTTTCTCTTGTACTTGTAAACGATAACTTTTTTACCTTTACCGTTCTCAACTACAGAAGCGGTAACACTGGCATTCTTTACATCCTCGCCTACTTTAAGACCGTCATTGCTCACTGCAATAACCTGATCAAAAGTAACGGTTTCACCAGCTTCAACACCGAGTTTCTCAACTCTGATAACGTCGCCCTCGGCAACTTTGTACTGTTTACCACCTGTTGCAATAATTGCGTACATAATGGCACCTCCTACTTATTTACTCGCCAAATATGGTGACCGATTCATCGGTTCTTTTACCTCTTTGTGCGGCATACTCGTAAATACTAACATATGTTATTTTATACGTCAAGATATAAAGAAAAAATTTTTCAACGTTTTTTTCGCATGATCACTGCATTGCCCGAAGTTCCTCAATGACGGGTTTGCGCACCTTCTGTCTTGTCACTTCCATAATATTGAGTGCCGTAATATCAATCGCTCTTGTGCGTACCGGGTCTTTTTTCAGATGCTTCTGGAGAACATGGAACAATTCCTCTTTGTGATCCGGATTTTCCAGATTGATAAAATCAATCAGAATACTTCCGGACAGGTTTCTCAGACGAATCTGGTGCGCGATTTCTGCTGCTGCTTCCAGATTGACCTTTCGGAAGGTTTCCTCCGCTTTCTTCCGCCCATCATACTTTCCGCTGTTCACATCAACGGACACAAAGGCTTCCGTCTGCTGGATCACTAGAAATCCTCCGCTTCTCAGCCAAACCTTCTCCTGTTTGATTTCTTCCAGAATCATTTCCATACGATACAGCTTGTGCAGAGGAAGAAGGGGATCCTCGTAGAAGCGAATACAGTCCTGTCTGCTGATCAGTTCTCCGGCATCTTTTGCCACTTCACGGACATCTGTCACAATCTCCTCCAGAGTATCTTTTCTTGTATCCCGAATGAGATTTCTCCATGGAAGATCCTGTCTGTAGAGAAGACTGTAGCAGGTGCGGTTTCTTCCATGTACCGCCACGCGCAGGAACTCTCCTTTGAGATACTCGTACTCCCTGTCGAGTTCTTCCGCAGAAACATTTGCCCCATTGGTTCGGACAATCATTCCAAAATCTCTTCCGATTTCCGGTTTGTCTTTTGCCATCCACTCTTTCAGACGCTCTCTCTGATCCCTGGGGAGCTTTTTGGAAATCCCCGCACTCTTATCTCCGGTTGTCAGAATCAGATACTGTCCTGTCAGATTTAGATTGGAAGTTACCGAAGGGAGTTTGCTCTTCATGGCTTCTCTGGAAACCTGCACGAGAATCTGATCTCCCGGTCTCAGTGCTTTCCCTTCGGATTTTCCCGCTCCGTAAATCAGGTTCTCTACCTCTTTCAGAGGCATATAGCAGCGGACCATCGGGGAAATCATTACAAAGGCTGCCTGAATGTTCTCCAGAATATTTTCGACCTGTGCTACGTAAATATTTCCGAGAATCGAAGTCTCCTCCTCTTTGATGAGGCGAATTTCCTGCATTCGATTCTGATCGTAAATTCCCGCACAAAGGCAGGGAATTCCATGAATTTGCATTCCGGCAATAATAAGCTTACTCAATATGTTCTCCCAAAGATAACAGCGTCACAAAGTTATGCGTTTCTTCTGTTCCCTTGTCTGCATATACCTCCAGACGACGAATCTGATATGCAAAAGGCTCCAGCTCCGTATTCAGCCATGCAAAAAATGCTTCTGTGACAGCTTCCGGCTTCGTATAATTGGAGCTTGCAGAAGCCAGCTGATAAAAAATTCCGCCTTCAGTTGCTTCCATCTTATAAATATATGGGCGGATATTGACTTCCTTTTCACCCTTTTTGGTTATCTTTGTAATCAGAATTTCTTCCTGCTGCAGGAAATCTTCCAGTTTGCCTCTCCAGTCACAGGAAGGTTCTTTTCCTTCACGGAACAGAATCTCATAATCCGCAGCTGCCACAAGTGACATTGCCTTTCCGGCTTTGCCCTCTTCTACCTTTACGCAGTCCAGAACGCGGATTCCTTCCACCATCACAGCTTCCAGTTTCTCTGTGACAAGACCGGTTGGAATATCCTCCGCCAGTTCAAGATCAAAGTACTCTCCCATACTCTCCGTTCCAACTCCCAGGGGAGCTGCAAAGGACATAATCATATGAGGGCTGTAACCTGCGGAGAAAGCCGCCGGCAGGTCAGCTCTTCGAATGGCTTTCTGGAAATAACGCATCGTATCCAGATGGCCAAGGAATTTCACCGGACCTTCCTTGGAAAACTTAATTCGCACTTTCATAGCAGACACCTCCACCAAAAGATTTTGCGCCGCATCCGCTGCAGCTCTGACGACAGTTTGGAGTAACGGTTTCTTTGTGTGCCTGATTCCACTCCCGAATCAGGAATTTCTTGGAAACGCCGATATCGATGAAATCCCACGGAAGGATCTCCTCGGTACTACGCTCACGAAGGGTATAGAAATCAAGATCTACATTGCAGGTCTCAAAGGCTTTCTTCCAGATTTCATAATGGAAGGTCTCTGACCATGCATCGTAGAGAGCTCCGTTCTTGTATGCTTCCAGAATCACCTGGGATGCCCGGCGGTCGCCTCTTGCCAGGAATCCTTCCAGAATGGTAACATCCGGCTCATGCCAGTTGTATCGAATGCTCTTCTGGTTCACCTGGGCACGGATTTCTCCTTTCACAACCTTGGCTTTCTCAATGAAGTCTTCTTCAGAGAACATACCTGCCCACTGGAAAGGTGTGAATGGTTTCGGAACAAAGAAAGAAGTACTTACTGTGATCTGTACTTTTCCATTTCGCTGTTCTTTTGGAATTTCGTAATACTCTTCTGCAATTCTCTGGGCAAGATGAGCAATTCCTTTCATGTCTTCCTCCGTCTCAGAAGGAAGGCCAAGCATGAAATACAGTTTTACTCGATTCCATCCACCCCGGAATGCATCTCCGGCACCTTTCAAAATGACTTCTTCAGTCAGTCCTTTATTGATGACGTCTCTCATTCTCTGGGTTCCGGCTTCCGGAGCGAAAGTCAGACTGCTCTTCTTCACATCCTGTACTTTGCTCATAACGTCCAGAGCAAAAGCATCAATTCGAAGAGACGGCAGGGAAATATTCACGTTCTGTCTGCCGCACTCGTCGATCAGATAGTTTACAAGTTCGGAAAGCTGAGTGTAATCACTGGAGCTTAGAGAACTGAGGGAAATTTCCTCGTGTCCTGTGTTGGCAAGAAGTTCTTTTGCAGAGGCTTTCAGTGTTTCTACATCTCGCTCTCTTGTCGGACGGCAGATCATTCCCGCCTGACAGAAACGACATCCTCTGATACATCCTCTCTGGATCTCCAGGGTGACACGATCCTGTGTAGCCTTGATATGTGGAACGACCGGCTTCTGGAGTCTGTGGTAATCGTTTTCCATGTCCATGACAACCTGTTTCTGAATGCGGGACGGCACGCCTTCTTCTGTCGGTCCAAAGGATTCAATGGTTCCGTCTTCTTTATATGTTACGGCATAGAGGGACGGTACGTAAATTCCCGGAAGGGCTGCTGCCATTCGAAGGAAATCAGAACGGCTTCCGCCGGCTTTTTTGTTTTTGCGATAGGCCTCAAACAGGGCATCGTAGATCATTTCTCCTTCTCCGATGTAGAAGAGATCGAAGAAGTCTGCCAGTGGTTCCGGGTTGTAAGTACATGCGCCTCCGCCGATGACGAGGGGATGCTCTTCTCCTCGTTCGGATGCTTTCAGCGGAATTCCGGAGAGATCCAGTACCTGGAGAACGTTTGTGTAGCACATTTCGTATCCAAGTGTGATTCCGAGAAAGTCGAAGTCTTTTACCGGGTCCTGGGATTCCAGTGCGAACAGAGGAATGTGTTTTTCTCTCATGACTTTGTCCAGGTCTGTCCACGGGGAGAAGACTCTTTCGCACCATACTCCTTCTCTGGAGTTGAACATGTCGTAGAGGATCATCATTCCGAGATTGGACATTCCGATTTCGTAGACGTCCGGAAAGCACATGGCGAATCGGATGTCTACCTGGTCTTTCTCTTTCATTACTGCATTGACTTCTCCGCCGATGTAACGGGCAGCTTTGTCGATGCTCATTAAAATATCGTCTGTTAATGCAAGTTTTCTCATTCTTACAGTCCTTTTTGTGTGGTTTTGTGGGGTAATTTGATAGTTACCGACTTTTCACTTTATCATACTTCTGCGGGAATAGCAACAGAGCAGGGGGGAATTGTGGGAATCGCAGGGATAGCTAAACATACGGATGGTCACAGTGATACATTTAGGAGTAGACGAACGTACGCATGGTCACAGTGAAGGTATGCGTCCGGGACATTCTGCGTTTCCTGCTCTCTGCATGCGGCTGTTTCGCTCAGACTCCTGTGCATACTCGCCCTGCGGGCTCAAACATGCACTCGTCTTCGCTGCCAGCATGCAGTTCGCGACGGAAGCCTCGCAACTGTCTCCGGCCTGCATACCTTCATCTGTTCCCATGCTGTAAGTTCAAGCTCGAAGGGTGCGTTGTGGCTGCTGCTGCATGAGTTCTTCACGATGGTGTCTCGCAACTGTCTCCGATCTGCATACCTTCATCTGTTCCCATGCTGTAAGTTCAAGCTCGAAGGGTGCGTTGCGGCTGCTGCAGGTTTCTCGCAATTGTCTCTGAACCGGTTTTACTTGTCTTCTTCTGTGGTGGGTTTTATGGTTTCGGATTGGTAGGTCAGCTGGTAGCTGATTTCATGTGGTACGGACATGGCTGTTGTATCTGCTATGACGTCCAGCGGATGATCCAGCATGGTTACGGGAAGATAGAAGGTGGAGTACTCTTCTTCTCCTTTGTAGAGATATTTCTCATTATCCATGATCATGTAATCGTAGTGGTTGCTGCTCCAGGCGATTTCTGCGGTCAGTTTTCCGTCTTCTACGGTCAGTTTTGTCGGAGACTGGATGGTTGCGCGGCCGGATCCTCCGTTTAATGTCACTTCGATGGTGTATTCTCCGTCTTCTATGGCGAGTTCTTCCGGATGGACTCCTTCGCCTTTGAGGAGGGCCCCTTCCGGAAGATTGTCGGAGGAAAGGAACAGTGTGTGATCGGTCCACTGTTTACCATCGAAAGAAGCACAGTTCAGTTTCTGATTCAGCACAGAGATTCCGAAGGTGAAGGTGCTGTTTCCTTTGTTGTTTTTGACGGCGTCGATCCACTGGGAGGAGTTTTCTTTTGCTTCGGATGCTTCTCCAAGATACAGTTTTTCTACCGAGGATTCGCAGAGCAGCATCAGTGTCATCTGACCGTTTTCTACGGTAAGAAGGCTGTTCAGTACGCCCAGTGATTCTTCTGTTTCCAGTTCTGTAGGATAGGTTCCGTCAGCGATTTCAGTTCCAAAGAGAACGTCTGTCTGTTCTGCCGGTTCCGGCTCTCCGAACACGGGGATGTTTGCACATTCCATAACAACTACCGCTGCAAAAAGTCCGGCTTTTATTCTTTTATGATTACGATCCATTTTCTTTTCTCCTTACTTCAAGAGTTCCTGCAATCTTCTTTCCTACAAGAATAACACAAGAGAAGCCCTTCTGCAAAACACAGAAGGACTTCTGAAAAATTCTTGTAACTATTTTATTCGAAAACGGCAAAGTGATCATTCCGCTTCTCTGTTTTTTCTTTATCTGCGTGCGAGTTCTCTGGTAATTTCTTCCCAGGATACTCCTTTCTCCACCATCAATACCATAACATGGTACAGAAAATCGGAGATTTCGTATTTGATTTCCTCTTTATCCGGATTCTTGGCTGCGATGACGATCTCTGTGCATTCCTCTCCGACTTTTTTCAGGATTTTATCAATTCCCTTGTCAAAAAGATAATTGGTGTAGGATCCTTCTTTCGGATTTGCCTTACGATCAAGGATGACATCGTAGACATCCTGGAAGACTTTCAACGGATTAGTATCGTCATATTCTTTTTCCATGAGTGGAGTGAAGAAACAGCTGCGGTTTCCTGTATGGCAGGCTGCTCCGATCTGATCTACTTTTGCCAGGATAGTGTCATTGTCGCAGTCCAGTTTCAGAGATTTCACATACTGGAAGTGTCCGGATGTCAGACCTTTGATCCACAGTTCCTGTCTGCTGCGGCTGTAGTAGGTCATTTTTCCGCTTCTCAGTGTCATCTGATATGCTTCTTCATTCATGTATGCGAGCATGAGAACTTCATCGGTTTTGAAATCCTGTACAATGACCGGCACCAGTCCGTCGCTGTTTGTTTTGAATTCGCTCCACGGAATGCAGCTGTCATAGACAACGACATCGATTCCTGCTGACTTGCATTCTTCTTTAAATCCGAGGAAATCCGTTCCCTGCTGACTGATATAGTTTCCGGACAGACCTCCTACGTTTTTCTGTGCGAGGAGTGTCAGAATCTTCTCTTTTTCGTTCTCTTCTGTATGAAGGATGACCGGCAGGGCACTGTTGTCTGCGAGAAGCTCCTGAATGGAATCAAGTGCCAGAATCTCAGAAGCATATGTCTCGATCAGTTCTTTATGATTTTCAAATTCCGCATATTCGGAAAGGCTTACAAGCATTTTTTCACGTCCAAAACGCTTGCTGACTTCCTCCAGCAGATTCACGTTGCTTTCTTTGGAGAAGTTCAGCACTGTTTTTGCACAGCCTGCGTAAATCAGTTTTTTGACGTCTTCCATGCGGCGGATGTTTCCTGCAGCGATAACCGGCATCTGTGCGGTTTCGCAGATTTCTTTGATCTTTGCGATGGCGCGCTCATGTTCATCATCTCCGGAAGAAAAGTCGAAGACGATCAGGGCATCTGCTCCGTTTTCGCTGTACTCTCTCACAAGTGACAATACTTCTCCGTCTCCAAAGAGATTTCTCTGACCGAATCCTGCCACAGCCTTTTCTGCCTGAAGATACAGACACGGAATCATTAATTTTTTCATGAATATTCTCCTTATCACAGACTGCCCTTGGTAGACAGCACATCGGTAATTCTCGGATCGTAGGAAACTGCCATATCCAGTGCTTTTGCAAAGCTTTTAAACATTGCTTCTGCCATATGGTGGTTGTTTCCCGGTGTCAGTACTTTGATATGAAGATTCATTCCTGCAGAATAGGATACCGCATAAAAGAACTCTTTCACCATTTCTGTACTCATATCTCCTACCCGATCCGCAGTAAAAGTTCCATCCCAGGAAAAATAAGGGCGTCCGCAAAGATCCACGGCACAAAGCACAAGTACTTCATCCATCGGAAGAATAAAACTTCCGTACCGGCGAATTCCTTTTTTGTCCCCTACGGCTTCCCGGATACAGTTTCCAAGAACAATTCCCGTATCTTCGATGGTGTGATGATCGTCGACTTCCAGATCTCCGTGTACAGAAACCTGAAGGTCAAAGAGACCATGTCTGGCAAAACCATCCAGCATGTGGTCAAAAAATCCCACACCTGTAGAAAGCTCTGCTTTGCCGCTTCCATCCAGATTCAGGGTCATGGAAATCTGTGTTTCCTTCGTATTTCGTTCTACTGTTGCTTCCCGCATTATTTATCCTCTTTCTCAAAACGGACAGCGATGGAATTCGCATGAGCTGTCAGCTGTTCTGATTTTGCAAATTTCTCAATATCCTCATGAATTTCCTGCAATGCTTCTCTGGAATAATAGACAATGCTTGATTTCTTGATGAAATCATCCACAGACAGAGCGGAAAAGAATTTCGCGGTTCCGTTGGTCGGAAGTACGTGGTTCGGTCCTGCAAAATAATCTCCCAGAGGTTCTGAGCTGTGCTCACCGATAAAGATCGCACCGGCATTCTTTACTTTCATCATAACTTCAAATGGATTCTTTGTGACAATTTCCAGATGCTCGGATGCAATGGCATCTGCTGCCTCAATTGCGTCATCCATATTGTCTGCAATGAGAAGATATCCGAAGTTCTCCAGAGATTTCTCGATAATCTCTTTTCGAGACAGTACTTCCGTGAAGCCTTTGATTTCTTTTTCGACTGCGTCTGCCAGTTCTTCGCTGGTTGTAACAAGGATAGCAGATGCGAGTTCATCATGCTCTGCCTGGCTTAAAAGATCCGCAGCGACATATCTTGGATTTGCCGTCTCATCGGCAAGTACAAGAATCTCACTTGGTCCTGCAATGGAATCAATGCTTACATGTCCGTATACGGCCTTCTTTGCAAGTGCAACGAAAATATTTCCCGGTCCGACAATCTTATCTACTTTCGGAATGCTCTCTGTACCATAAGCAAGAGCACCGATCGCTTGTGCACCACCCACTTTGTAAATTTCATCAGCGCCGGCTTCTTTTGCCGCAACAAGAGTTGTCGGGTTTACTTTTCCGTCTTTTCCCGGAGGGGTGGTCATAATAATGTTCGGAACTTTTGCAACCTTCGCAGGTACAATATTCATAA
Organism: Eubacteriales bacterium; assembly: GCA_030527765.1. The sequence continues at coordinate 10,505 of JAUNAE010000028.1, read as the reverse complement.
GTACAGAAGAAGGATAAACCGCTTTTCCTCCCGGAACGTAAACGCCCACTCTGTTCAGAGGAGTGACTTTCTGTCCAAGCATGGTTCCTTTCTCGGTACTTGTGAACCAGCTGTTCTGAAGCTGTTTTGCATGATATTCCCGAATATTCACGAGAGCCTTTCGGATAATCTCAATGAATTCCGGATCTACCTGAGCATAGGCTTCCTGAATTTCTTCCTCAGTTACAAGAATGGTATCCTTTGTAAGAATGGTCTTGTCGAATTTTTCTGTATATTCAAATAATGCTTCGTCTCCTTTGGAGCGAACATTGTCAAGAATCTCTCTGACAGCAGTCTCATACTGACCATACTGGCTCGGACTTCTCTTGAGAAGGCTTTCCAGAATATCTTTTGTGGATTCTTTTGTTAATTTAATCTTTCGCATATCGTTTTCCTCTCCGGAATATGTCTTGAATCAACGGGTTACTCTTCTGTTACAGTTCTCAGTTCCTGAATCAGCTTTCGAATTCTTTCATTTTCCATTTTCATACTGACCTGATTGACAACCATTCGTGCAGACAGAGGGCAAACCTCTTCGAGCACACCGAGACCGTTTTCTCTAAGGGTGCTTCCTGTCTCTACAATATCACAAATCACCTCAGAAAGGCCGACAATCGGTGCAAGTTCAATAGAACCATTCAATTTGATAATCTCCACTGTCTGATGCTTCTGATTGTAGAAATAATCCCGACAGATATTCGGATACTTTGTAGCTACACGAATTCTCTGATTTCCTTTGAGAAGTTCTCTTGCGCTCTCCGGTCCGCAGATACACATACGGCATTTGCCAAAGCCCAGATCCATCACTTCATAGAGTTTTCTTCCCTCCTCAAGGATGGTGTCTTTTCCTACGACACCGATATCTGCCGCACCGTACTCTACGTATGTCGGCACATCCGGTCCCTTTGCCAGGAAAAATTTGAGTTTCAGTTCTTCGTTTACGAAGATCAGCTTTCTTGTATTCTTATCGCGCATTTCTTCACAGGTAATGCCGATTTTTTCAAGCATTGCCAGTGTTTTATCCGCCAGACGTCCTTTTGTCAGGGCAAATGTCAAATATCTCATCGGGTTTCCTCCTTATTCAGGCAAAGACGAACTCGTTTTCCTTCCTTTCGAAGTTCCTGGGCACGTCGAATCGTCTCCTGTAATTCTCCGGCCGTATAAGCAAGTTCCAGCACTTCCGGATTCTCAGGCAGTTCAATTTTCTGACTCTGAAGCGCCATCAGAAGATTGTCAATCACGATGGCAAATCCAATAGAGGCAGCCGGTCTGCCAAAATGTTTCATCAACTCGTTGTATCGTCCTCCTTTAATCAGAGGTTCTCCTGTTCCATAAGTATAGGCCTGGAAAATGATACCGGTATAATACTGATACTTGCTCAGCATACCAAAATCAAAGCTGATGTATTTTTCATATCCATAAATTTTCAGAATCTCATAAATTTCTTCCAGTCTGGCTACGGCTTCCAGTGCACAGGCATTCTGTGTCATGGATTTTGCCTTTTCAAGAATCTCCACGGAACCGAACATCTGTGGGAGATCCACAAGAATTTTTGCCAGGCTTCTCTTGATTTTCTGCTCATTCACAAGGGATTCCACAGCAAAGAAATTTTTCTGGGAAATCAGTTCACGAAGTCGTTTCTCAACCTCTTCTGTCACCTCTGCCTCTCTGAGAATGGCCTTGAAATAATCTACCTGACCAATGCTGATCTGAAATTCTTTCAGTCCTGCAGCAAGAAGGCTCTCCACGGTCATGGCAATCAGCTCTGCATCTGCCTCGGAAGAATCATCTCCGATTCTCTCTACGCCCATCTGTGTTGTTTCTTTCAGTCTGCCGCGATAACTGCTGTTATTGATGAATGTGTTTCCCGTATAGCAGAGTCTCACCGTCTCTTCTCCGGGATTGAAATAGGTGGCACATGCACGGGATACCGACGGTGTAAAATCCGGTCTGAGTACCAGGGTGTTTCCCTCTCGATCAAATAATTTATAGAG
>JAUNAE010000028.1:0-8462 GCA_030527765.1 Eubacteriales bacterium | reverse complement strand
TACTGAACACTTCAAAATATTCAAATGTAGGTGTTTCGATCTCTTCATATCCATATCTGGAGAAAACCCGATGAATCTGGTGCTGCAGTGTTTTCTTATGACTGCACTCTCCATTATAGATATCCCGGACACCTTCCGGTGTGTGAAAAATTCGTTCCATTGAATCTCCTCCATTTATTTTTCAGTTCGTTCGCTTTAGTTCGCTACTATGCTACTACGTAAAAATTCAAATCCGATTATATAAAAAAAATCAGGAATTGTCAAGTATCCTCCCTGCAATCCAGATCCTTGGCAATTCCATCCAGGTACGGAACGAGAACACCGCTCTTTTTCGGAAGATAAAAAGCAGGATCCAGTTCCTCTCTTCGAAAGCTTTTTCTCCCCCCTGCTTCCATTCGTTCCAGAAATACCCTCAGCGCTCTGAGAGAAAGATAGTAAAAAGCATCATCCGAAGAAAAATAGATTAAAAAGAAGGCAATTCCCTGCTGTTTCTCAAATTCTTCCATAAAAGAAACCTGATGAGAATGAATATTTGCAAGGGGAAATACATCCGCAGCACATTCTTTTGCATCAAAACATACGGGGATTCCCTGAACTGCGCCAATATAATCCACCGTACTTCTCTGTTCAAAATAAGCAAGCGTAATATGACGGTTTTCCTTGTCCATGCGAACCGGTGTGATCGGGGTAGGAATTTTCTGAATTAACGCCAGTCCCTTCTCGCGGTACACCTCATTGGTTCGATTCACGAGATCCTCCAAAGTTGATCCTCTGAGTCCTCTGCTGTTCCAGGTTGCCATAATACGCCTGCTCCTTTATTTTTATTTATTCATGAACGCAGGCTGCTGTACAGCGCTCTGCATCACTGAATCATTATTTATTATTCAAAAGCTTCGGTGTCGGGAAGTAACGGAACAGAGCTTTTCCTACAATCTGATCAAATCTCACGAACTTGTTGTTCCAGTATCTGGAATCCTTGGAATTCTGTCTGTTATCTCCTAACATAAAATAGCTGTCCTCCGGCACTTCATAAGGGCCGAAATCACCTACCGGCTCTCCGTTAATGAAGGAATCTTCGAGAGGTTTTTCAGAACCGTTAATATATACCTTACCCTGACGAATCTCTACCGTCTCTCCCGGAAGACCGATAATTCTTTTAATATAAAGCTGACTCTCATCATCCGGATAATGGAAAATCACAATGTCATATCTTTCCGGATCTTTCCATTTTGTAGAATATTCAAATCCGAGCAGATCAATATTCAGACCGTAAGCAAGACGCAGACCAAAGATTCGATCTCCGGTCATAATCGTTTTTTCCATGGATCCGGACGGAATTCTGGCATTGATCAGCACAACTCCATCTACAATCAGCACAACCGCAAGAACGATGGCTATCATTTTAACATAATCCAGTACTTCGCTCATAATGCTCTTCTTTTTTTCTTCATTCTTTTCTTCATTTTTCTGTTCCATTATTTCCGATCTCCTTGATGTCTGTTTTTTTCAGCACCTGCTGAAAAATCTGCGGAAGGGGTGCCGTAAAAGTCCTCCCGGAAAGTTCCGGAGAAAGCCTCTTGCAGTCCCTTGGTAACTCAAGACGCCATGCATGAAGAAACTGGGAGGTAAGTCCCGCATCTTTTGCAAACCGTCTGCTTTTTTCTATGTGATTATACTTGAAATCCCCCACAATCGGATGGTCGATGCTCGCCAGATGCGCTCTGATCTGATGCGTCTTACCTGTCAAAAGCTCAACCTCCAGAAGGGTATGTATGCCGTCATTCTGAATTGGGCGATAACGGGTTTCTACATAGGAAGCCCCTGCAAATTCCTTCTGTCGAATGATCACCTGATTTTTATCATTGTCTTTTTTGAGATAGCCCTGAAGCTTCATTTCCTTCACAAGCACTCCTTCCACAAGACAAAGATAAAACTTGTGCAGTGTTCGCTTTCGGAACATTTCCGAAAGATCCTGCAGGCCCGCCAGGCTGCATCCGCAGGCTACAATCCCGCTCGTATTTCGATCCAGGCGATTAACGACGGATGGGTGAAAGGTCTGCAGCTGCTCTTTTGTAATTCTGGAATTTGCCAGCAGATATCCGTTCAGGTACTCTACAAGAGAAGCTTCTTTTGATTTATCCGGCTGGGACAGCACTCCCACCGGCTTATTCACAAGCACCAGATCCGAATCCTCATAGAGGATATCCAGATTTCCCAGTGCTGTCTGAACTTCCGAAACGTCGGAAAACATTTCAAAAGTTTCATCACTCACAAAAATACGGACAACGTCTCCTTCGGAAAGGATTTCATTTCCCGCAGCTTTCTTCTTATTCAGAGTAATGTTCTTCTTTCTCATCATTTTATAGAAGAAGCTCTTCGGAGCTTTGCTCATACACTTGGCAAGATATTTGTCAAAACGCTGTCCTGCCTCATTTGGTCCAATGGTATATTCTTTCATGAGAATCTCCTACAAGCAGAGTGCCAGGAGGGTATGTTTAATCAGTTCATTTCTGGACAAATCAGGATAACGATTGTCCGGAACAAATTTAATGCCTTCCTCCAGGGATTCTTTGTGTTCATTCATGGAATCCAGACGTTCCAGAAAAGGTTTCAGTTCTGTCAGAATTTTGACATCTACCTTATATCCGTTCTTTCTCACAAGCTTCTGAGCGTTAGAGGCCATGTACTTGGCATCGATTTTCGGATCGCTGCTATAGCCCACAACGGTGTTCCCACAAATGGCAAAGGCATCCACTGCTGCACTTTTTTCATAAAAAGTCATATACATTTCCCAGGCCATTACAAGATTTCCCTGATGCTTCTTGATCTCCTGATACAGCTCCCGGTTCATGGACTTGCACCGAAGAAGCATAATATAATTCACCATGGAACGGCATCCCGGAAGGCAGCCGACAATGGCAAGCACCGTCAGTACGTTGTTCCGTGTTCCATTCACCACCCATGCAGCAAAGAACACCGTAAGCGGGAGCACAAAGAGTCCTGCCGTGATCAAAAGCCTCTTCTTCTTTTCGCTGGAAATGTATCCATAATCCCCTTTCGGGATAAAACGTTTCTGTTTTGTCAATTCTTAACTCCTTTTTTTGCCGGTTCTCTCATCGCCCTTCTTTTTGTGGACCTTTCGAATCGTCGGCTTTGAAGTTTTATGGTTGCCCGGTTTCTTTCCTGAAGAAAATCTATCTTCGGAGCCGGAAGTCCTCTTCTTTGCACCGGCGGGTTTTTCCGGACGAAGGAGACATTTCGGTCCATATCCCACAAGGTCCATCCGGCCTGCCATACGAAGTCCTTCCAGTACCAGCGCACGGTTTGCAGGATTTTTATACTGCATAAGTGCTCTCTGAATGGCTTTTTCATGAGGATTTCTCGGAACATACACCTTCTCTTTTGTAACCGGATGAATCCCCGTATAATACATACATGTAGACAAGGTAGATGGCGTCGGATAAAAATCCTGCACCTGTTCCGGCGTAAATCCAAGATCTCGAATATACTCCGCAAGCTTCACTGCTTCTTTCATGGTGCATCCCGGATGAGAAGACATAAAATACGGAACTGCATACTGCTCCTTACCGGAACTTCGGTTCATGCGGGCATATTCATTCAGGAAAGCCTCATACACCTTATGCTCCGGTTTTCCCATCATGCGAAGTACCTGATCCGATACATGCTCCGGTGCCACTCTGAGCTGCCCGCTCACGTGATACTGGCAAAGTTCCCTGAGGAAGGTCTTGTCCGGGTCTGCCATGACATAATCAAACCGCACTCCGGAACGAACAAACACTTTTTTCACTCCCGGCACTGCTCTGAGTTTTCGCAGCAGTGACACATAATCCTTGTGATCCACCTTAAGATTCGGGCAAGGAGTCGGGAACAGGCACTGCTTGTTCTTGCACACGCCCCTGGTCAGCTGTTTTTTGCAGGAAGGGAAGCGAAAATCTGCCGTCGGTCCACCCACATCATGAATATAACCTTTGAAATCCGGCTCCTTCGTCATTTCCACAGCTTCTCTGACCATGGAATCATGGCTTCTTGTCTGAAGAATTCGTCCTTCGTGGAACGTCAGTGCGCAGAAATTACAGCCGCCAAAACATCCTCTGTTGCTTGTCAGGCTGAATTTAATTTCGGAAAATGCCGGAATTCCGCCTTTGACATCATACATGGGATGGGAACGATTCTGATAAGGCAGTGCATAAATATCATCCATTTCTTCTGTGGACAAAGGCTTTGCCGGCGGATTCTGTACAACATATCCCTTGGAATCGTAGGATTCTACAAGTACAGATGCTGTAAATGGATCCGTGTTCTCATACTGAATGCCAAAACTCTCTGCATAGCTTTTCTTACTCTCTGATACAGTCTGAAAATCAGGCAGCATCAGCGGTTCGAAAACACAGGAGAGATCTGTCGTTTTGAATACGGTTCCCGGAATGTATGTAAGATCCTTCACATCAATTCCGCTTTTTAAGGCTTCCGCAATTTCCAAAATCGAATGTTCTCCCATACCGTACGATATGAGATCCGCACCACTGTCCATAAGTACGCTTCTTCGAACCTTATCATCCCAGTAATCGTAATGGGCAAGCCTTCGAAGACTTGCTTCAATACCTCCGAGAATAATCGGAGTTTTTTTGTAGGTTCTGCGAATCAGATTACTGTATACAATGCTTGCCCGGTCCGGGCGAAGTCCCATCTTTCCTCCCGGAGAATAAGAATCCTTCTGGCGATGCTTTCTGGAAACGGCATAGTGATTCACCATGGAATCCATGTTTCCTGCAGAAACCAGAAATCCAAGTTTAGGCTCTCCAAAAACCTGAATACTTTCATCTTTCTTCCAGTCCGGCTGAGAGATGATACCGACACGGTATCCTCTGCTTTCCAGAAGTCTGGACAAGATTGCAAATCCGAAAGAAGGATGATCCACATAGGCATCTCCGATGACATACACGAAGTCCACCGAATCCCAGCCTCTGGCTCGCATTTCTTTATTAGTTACAGGTAAAAAATCCTGCATATTGTCCTCTTTCTCTTATTTTTTATTGGATGATACAAAAAGTCAGAGACTAACTTCCATATCATTTAACAGACTGCGCCCGATAGCCCTCTGCAATAATGTCCAGCTGTCTGTGAAAACGCTCCAGCTGCTGCAGATTCTTCTGGCTGAACACCCGAAGGAATTCATCCTGAATCTTTGCAACTTCTCTCTGATTGGAAACCTTGTACAGATTCTCAATACAGATCAGAATGTCACGAACAATATTGGACTGCAGCTGGGATGAGTTCTGGGCATCAATGATCTCCGCCCGCACCGTGGACATTTCCTTATCCAGTGCAATGATTGCATCTGCCGCGTTGATCAGTCGCTCCGCAACATGTTCCGGGATATCTCCCTTGTATTTATACTGCAGGGAATGCTCGATGGTTGCCCAGAAATCCATGGCCATCGTACGAATCTGAATCTCTGCCTGAAGTTTCTTCGGACCGTCCATCGTCCAAACCGTATAATAAATAATCAGATGATAACTTCTGTATCCACTCTGCTTCGTATGACGCAGATAGTCCTTCTCACTTTTTATTTCCATTTCCGGATGATTCTGAATGATATTTGCTACTGTCTCGATATCCTCCTCAAACTGGCAGATAATTCGAACACCGGCAATATCCTCTACTTCCTCCTCCATCCGTTCCATGGGAATCTGTTTTCTCTGCATTTTCTCCAGAATGCTCGGAATACTTTTTACACGTCCGGAAACCTGTTCAATTGGAGAATACTGATCATGTTTGTGATATTCCTCTATCATATGCTCAAACTTCAAAATCAGTTCTTTCACAGCAAGTTCATAAGGGCAGAGCATCGTTCTCCATAATTGTATTTCCATAGTTTTTCCTCAAATCTTATTTGATCTCTTTCAGAACACAAAGGAGATACTCCCACACACGCTTGGTGGAAGCAAGATCCAGCTGTTCTTCGGATGTATGAATATCTTTCATATTCGGTCCGATGGACACTGCGTCAAGTCCCGGAAGATTCTCATAGAACAATCCGCACTCCAGACCCGCATGAATAACCGCAACCTTCGGCTCTTCATGATAAAGTTTCTTGTAGACATCCACCATAACATCTCTAAGTGGGGAGACTTCATTGTACTCCCATGCCGGATAGGAACCGGAGATCTCATAATCTCCTCCCAGGAATTCCGTAAGGAACTGTACTTTTCCCGCAAGTTCCTCCTTGGCAGATCCCACGGAGCTTCGAATGCTGCTTGTCACAACAAGCTCCTCTTCTGTCAGCCTCAAAATTCCCGGGTTCATGGATGTCTCAACGAGTCCCGGAATGGTTCCGCTCATTTTCTGAACGCCATAAGGCACATTGCGCAGGAAGAAAATAACTCTTGCAAGACTTCCCGGATGAAGAACCTGTGTCTCTTCGTTCTCCCCTTCCTGTACAGAAATTGTCACACCCTGCTCAATGCCTGCGTATTCTCTTGTAATATGTTCTACAAACAGTTCTGCGTATTCTTTCACAAGAGCAGCCTGATCTTCCTCAACAACAATGGAAGCGTCTGCTATTCTCGGAATGGCGTTGTCCTTCTCTCCGCTGGAATATCCGGAAAGTGCAAAATCCACACGTTCTTTCAATTCATATAGAAAACGTCCCATAAGAATTGCCGCACTTGCACGTCCTTTATCAATCTCAGCTCCGGAATGTCCACCCTGAAGTCCCCCAAGATGAATCTCCAGTCTGCGGCCGGTTTTCTCTGTGTACTGTACCGGAATATGACTTGCAAAAGTCATTCCTCCGGCGCATCCTGCCCAGAGAATTCCCTCTTCCTCAGAATCCAGATTAATCAACATTCTGCTCTTAATAGCAGAACAGTCAAATCCTGCGGCTCCCAGAAGACCAATCTCCTCATCCACTGTGATTAGGACTTCCAGCGCCGGGTGCTCATACGCATCACTTTCCAGAAGAGCAAGAGCATACGCAATGGCAATACCATCATCTCCACCCAGAGTAGTTCCGTTTGCATGGAGAAAGCCGTCTTTTACACCAAGATTCAGTCCGTCCTTCTCAAAATCAAAGACAACATCCTGTCTTTTCTCACAAACCATATCCATATGTCCCTGAAGCAGAACTCCCGGTGCATTCTCATATCCCGGAGTTGCCGGTTTGCGGATCAGAACGTTGTTCATCAGATCCTTTCCATATTCCAGATTGTGCTCTTTCGCAAAATCAGCAAGATATTCACTGATCTTATCTGTATTTCCGGATCCGTGAGGGATACTGCAGATTTCTTCAAAATAATACAAAACCCTGGATGGTTCCCATTGTTCTAGTACTCTCATAACATGTTATCTCCTTATTGGTTGATTGTTTTAATAACTTTTGGTTGTGAATAATTACACTTTTTCAATAAACAGAAAGGAGACATCCCATGCCAGCTCACCAGGAGCTTTCATAGATGTCTCCACTTTGACATTCATGGAATCTAATCAGTTCTCATCAAATTCGTCGAGAAGTGCATCATCATCCTCTGCATCTTCAAGCGCTTCATCATGATAGGAATTGGAAATTGCAGCTGCCTGCGCTGTCTGCGGAGCCAGCTCCTGACGGTTCTGATTCACAACATCCAGACAACTCTGAAGTGCATCGATAAATCCTTTGTATTTTCCACCGGCATCTTCCAGTGTGTCATTAAGAACGGAACCAATGTTTGCCATCATATCATCTGTATAAGTGATGGCACTCAGACGAATGCTGTTCGCATCCTGAGTTGCAGAATCAAGAATCTCCTGTGCCTGTCTGTTGGCAGCATTGATGGTCTCGTTCGCCTGCGCATATGCCTTCTGCATAATCTCATGCTGTGTAACAAGCTCCTGAGCCTTATTCTGTGCGTCTGCAATCAGGCTGTCTGCCTTATTCTGAGCATCTTCCAAAATCGCATCTTTGTTGCTGATGATCTTCTGATAACGTTTAATCTCATCCGGGGTTTTCAGTCTGAGTTCGCGAAGATACTCGGACATAGTCTCTTTGTCAACAACAATCTTGCGAGTGGAAAGAGGCTGGAATTTGCAACTCTCTACATATTCTTCAATTTCTTCGATAATCTGTTCAATTCTGCTGCTCATGTTATACTCTCCTCTTAAAATTAATGATTCAACTCTTTCAGTTTCTCTATTACCGCCTCTGTAATATCCTGTGGTGCAAACTTACTCAAATCTCCTCCATAGGAAGCAACTTCCTTCATAATTGTGGAACTCAAATAGGCGAACTCTAAACTTGTGGTCATAAATACCGTATCAACATCCGGTGCCAGTACACGATTGGTCTGAGCCATCTGCAGCTCATATTCAAAATCTGTCACCGCCCGAAGTCCTCTGATGATCACCTGCGCACCATTCTCTCTGGCAAAATTCACTGAAAGCCCTTCAAATGGTTTCACTTCGAC
>JAUNAE010000338.1 GCA_030527765.1 Eubacteriales bacterium | reverse complement strand
CGTAGCAATCACTCCTGCGCTGCAATCAGATTCGCAAGCAACCGTGATCTTGGAAGGATCATATCCAACTGCCTGTAACTGCTTCCAGTACGTATCTCGCTGATACTGGTCGTAACCGATTTTGTTATTCAATGCGGCTGCACATCCCAGCTCAGCCAATTTGCTACCGACACGAGTGTCGCTCTCAAATCTCAGAACACAATTCCAAGGGCGGTTGTACCAGCTTCTAAGCTCCCATTCTCGCCCGGTCTGATCTCCTGCAGTTCCACCTTTGTAAGAACCATTCTCGTCCGACCCGGAATTGCTGATGTAATGCGTCCCCGTGCTCTTGATATATTTGTCATAATTCGCCATGTTCACAACCTCCGTTTTCTTCACATAGTTGTCAAAGAATTTTTGACCTCTCGCTGCTCTTCCAGCGCATACAGTTTCACTGGTATTGGCAGGGATCTCGAATTTTTTCAAAACGATATCAGATGCCTCCCGAATAGATTTCGTGCTTTTCAAAACCTTCAGCACGCTCTGATACTGTGCTTCCAGCTCATTCAGTAAAAAATCGAGCTGCATATTCTCATCGGCAATGGATGTCAAATATCTATGTGCCAGGTTGTAAAGTCCGGCTTTCCTTCCCGGGCTTGTCCACTGAGCCAGCCCATATCCGTACTGCTTTCCCGGCAACGGATGTAGAAACTGCTCTGCTGAGATTTCCCCATTATCCACTGCCTGTGTATATGTCGCATCGGTCAGAAATTTTTGCCCTGCTTCCTTCATCCTCTTGATGCAAAGGTATTCCACTCGGTTCGAGTAAAATCCATCGGACTCAGCTTCCAGATTTCCGATCAATCCACAAGCCCCCTCTGGCGTCATTCCTGCGGATATGAATTTTTTGTATGCCCGTTTCTCGTACTCGACATTGATACTCATTCTTCGCCCTCCTCATCTCCAAGCCAAGGGCAGACATCTTCGATATATCGCCCAAGTTCATACGATATGCCAAAAAGTACAGTGGCGATCACTCCCACGATCGCCAATAAGATTTTAACTACACGCATAATTTTTTAACCCCTTCTACGTATCCACGTAAAAAACGGGAAGGCTTTCGCCCTCCCATAGCCCTGATTTATTTATCCACTTCGTAATGCCTGAACTGGGCTACCGCCTGTATCACCTTATCGTATCCCACCATTGCCGACAGCCATGACATCAATACAAGGGCTATCAGGTACACAAGCATCTGGGCATTCAGAACAGCTTGCGTCATGATAATATATCCTGCCCCGACCAGAGCAGACAGCACTACCGCTACCCACCCAGCCAGCGCATTCGGGTAGTAATTTTTCTTTCGCTCCTTCAGCCATCCCTTGATGGCCTCAGTAAAAAGCCAGGTCATGATAGAAACAATCATCAGCAGCATTAAAAACATTTCCAGATTCATAATCCGTCCCCCTCTTCGTTTTCTTCTCTACGCATACGCTCAGCCTCTTCTCTGTCCTCAATCTCCCATAACCTGTCTCGGTGCCGGTCTTTATTTGTTCGAATCCATCCGCAGATACCGCACTCGCCAATGGTCGCTGCTACAACAGCACAGGCATAACTTTCCGGTATGCCTCCATACTGCCGGTACGTGATGAGCATCTGCCAGTTGAACCAAACAAAAAACAATCCGACCAAAATCAAGATCAGGTTCAGGGTTCCGATCTTCTTGACAAAATTTCTGACCTTCTCACGCATTGTAGGTTTTCTTTTTCTTCGTGAGTATCGTTCCCTCACTTTCTCGCCCTCCTGCATCTCTCTGGAATACCTCTCAGAACGCCGTACAGCCCCGTGCAGCCTTCCTAGCGCATTCTCCCATAATTTCCCCACATGCAAATATAAAACGCCTAGAAACTCAATTTAACGAGTTCTCTATTCTGTATCCTCATTCATATGTGCAAGGTCGTTAAGATACTGATTGATTTCATTCTTTGTAGATGGAACTGTATGATTGCACCCTTGCTGTTCCAGCCCATCCAGGCACGCCATAATTCCACGCATAAGCAATTTCCTTTCCGACAAACTTTCTGAGATTGCTTTCCTCTGCCTTTTTGTCTCAGACTCCAATTCATTCATGCGGTTATAGTCTCTGGTTTGGCGGTCTTTTATGAGTTGAATATCTGATTTAAGGTCTGCAATATCTTTCTTGATCCCTGCGATATCTTCAATCAGCTTTGACTCTTCGTTTTCCTGCCGAACTTCGTCAACGGATCCCTTTGAGACACGCTTCTTGAGTTCCGGCCATTCCTTGTACAGGAAATAACCAACAAGAAAAAGAATAATCAAAGCCTTGATGAATGAGTCTCCATCAATCGCCCCCTGCAAAATACTCGTCATTGTTCTGCCTTCCCTCCATATCTTCGCAGCTATCTTCATCGGCGTATGGTCTGCACATGACTTCGATAATATCTAAGTCCGAGTGAATTTCTTCCAGAGTTTTCTTTCCTGTCCCCTGAATGTAAAATAACAAATCATAAACCGCTGACCATAGCCTGGCAATAATTTTCAGTTTCATTTTCAGGTGTTCCCCTCATCAATTTGATGGATGATATCAATTCTGTTTTGAACGCCTTGCAATCGCAATGCTTCAGCATCCCAAGCCGCCCCTTCAAAGATTCCGTAACCTCTTTCAATGGCACCTTTCCAGTTCTATATTCCTCGGCCTTGTGCCGCATATCTCTTTTAATCTGCAATGTCGTGCTTTTTCTCAAGGTCGTGTAATATGGCCATATCCGATAGCCGACAAATTCAATCCCCTGAGATACAGGTCTGATACAGGTTTTCTGATTCAAGGATAGCTCCAGCTTTTCCTCCAGAAATTTTTGTATTTCATCCTTCCAGAGGTGCAGTTCTTTCTTACTGTTGGAAAGTATGATGATGTCATCCATATAACGGATGTAATATCGGATGCGGAGCACTCTTTTACAAAATTGATCCAGCGTATCCAAATACACGTTGGCAAATACTTGCGACAGCAAATTCCCTACCGGCATACCGACATCGAACAACCTGTCTTCGAGTGGAACCTCTCCCGGCCCTTTCCCGGGCGGCAGCCCAAACGGAGTGTGTTCGCAATCAATAATGCCATATAGCAATTCGAGCAGTCGCCTGTCTTTTATCTTCTTCGCAAGGATTTTCTTCAATACCCTGTGCGAGATGCGATAAAAATATTTGCTAATATCCAGTTTCAGGTAATACCAATTTCCGGGCTTTCTGTGAACGGACAGCACCCAGCTCTGCAGCCTTTTCATTGCGGACAGCTGTCCTCTGCCGGGTACGCATCCGTAGGAATCCTCAATATAGCCCTTTATCAAAATAGGGTTGATCACTCTATATATCGCCCACTGCACAATGCGGTGCGGAAATGTGATTGACATGATCATTCTTTTCTTTGGCTCATACACGTAGAAAATATAATATCTGTCGATACTGTATTTTCCCGAATATACGTCCTCCTGAATTTTCCGTATCACATTCCAACAATTGTGCTGTGCTTTCAATACATCTTTGTTATATCTCCTGCCCCTTGATGCATCCTGCAGGGCTCCATATAGATTTTCGTCTGAGAATATCAAGTCGAAAACATTCTTGATTTTCATTGTTCACCCTTCTGACATAAAGTATTGCGTATGACGGCTTTCACATTTTCTGTTACTTGCAGCCTCCGCAACAACTGCCATGCCCGTATTTTTTACTGTCAGCATGGCAGCGTTTTTCTCCAGCTTACCGCCGGAGCGGAAACGGGTTCCTTTATCCCCTCGCACCGCTGATCATCCTTGGGTTTTTCAGTTCTGGCGTTTGAGGGTAGAGCGGAGCGGAAGCCAATGTTGTCGTTCGAGTTCCCACGAGTGTTGTTGAGGTTCACGTTGAACACACCCGCATTGCCGGTGTTGTTCCAGTTGCCACCACAAATCGGCACACGCTACAACCCGTTCCCATTGCAAGAATTTTACTTCCTGCTATATCGGCTGCCGCCACTGCGCATCGGTTTCTGAGATTGATATGCCGTATATTCAGCCTCAGAGTTTCCTTCCGCTTCTTTCGATGCATTGATAAACCCACCAATCATTTTACCGATCTCCTCGGAACGTCTCGTCCATTCCTTGAAATTTGAAAGCCCTCTCATGGCTCCGATGCTATCGTGCTCAATATGCAGCAATTTCTCCAACAGCTCTATGGTCTGTTCATCGGCATTCAGC
>JAUNAE010000027.1 GCA_030527765.1 Eubacteriales bacterium | reverse complement strand
CTCGCTCTTTCGATGATACGTGATGTATAATCATTGCTGCTGTCTCCATAATGGAAGTCTATATATGGTGTTTTTCCGTAAATTTCCGGACATAATACTGAAATAACATCTTCATGATTTACAAGGTATGTATCAATCTGATCCTGAAGAGATTTTGCAACTGCTGCCGATACTGCTCTATCTACACTATCTGTCACGGTATTCTGTATCAGATCTTCAAACGCGAATCTCTTGATTCCTTTTAACCATGCTTTGATCTTTCCAAAAAGCGTTGCTACTGTATCACCTGATTCCAGATCTGTAATTTCTTCCGGTGTATCAAATGCGATATGTTCGTCTTTCACCGAATCAATAAAAGAGATCTCCACATTTTTTGCATCTCCGATTGCTACCACGGAACTTAATTCTGTTGTGATAACCTTCTTATCTGATACCGGGATATAATCTGTTCCAGTTTCATCGAACGTATATGCGAAAAGAATTTCATTCTTTCCATCTGTCGCATATACGCCGATCTCCTTCATGTAGAATCCTTCTGACAGCTCATTATTATCAAATGCGCCCGTCAGGGTTATGTAATCTGTATTTCTTGTCAGTGACGTAAATTCTACACTCACAATCTCATGCCCGATCTCCTGATCATCATGAATCTTTTCACCGTCTCCGACCTTCATTTTTGTAAATGTGATCGTCTTATTTCCGGCGATTGCTTCCACAAGCAAGCGTTTTCCATCTTTTGTCAATGTCGGCGCTAATACGCTCATATTCTCACCTCTCTACTCCATCAAATCTACAGTTACAGCTTTGGTACTTCCGTTGTATGGTATCTTCTGGTTTCTTTTATGAGATAAACTTCGTTGATATTGAAATCACATAAGATCTTGAATTTCAGGTTTCTTAATACCGATCTCGTATTCTTTGATTTTTCTACCATAGTCAGCATTTTATCCATGGTTTCTATATCTGTTCTAGCGTCTGTCTCAATATCAAACTGATATGGCGTTTTTTCGCCCTCAAAATCAAACCATTCAACAACTTTTCCGCTTCCGAGCATAGCCTTAATAACTTCTTCGATTGCTCCCGGTGTTCCGTATATCCGGTACAATGGCAAGGCATTTTTAATCCATGCTCTCTTCACCTCAATATCTGCAGCATAATCATATAAGCAATTTGTTTCCCAGGCGATTTCGTCTAATCTCCATTCCGGCATTGTCTCCGGATCGGTGATACATTTCACGCCTCGATCAATGATATCGTTCATTGACTGCATCCCGGATTCTATCGCTTTTGTCATTGCATAACCGTTGATATCATTCAGGATGAATTTCGGGACCATTTTTGTCATATCCACTTCAATCATGTTCTCACCATCCTTTATGACGTCTTGTTCGTCACATTGATCGTTCCCTTGCATCGTTCACTCTCTTTGATCTCCGTATAGGTGACATCTTTACTGTTGATATTGCTGCCAGATCCCCATACTACCCTTGTGGCGCCCGCCTGATAAAGTAATGCCATCAGTCTATCCGGATTAAATGCACGACCTACCGTGTTATCCTGCCATTCCTGATATTCTTCTACTGCTGCCGCGATTGCTTCCGCTGTCGCTGAGCTTCTGTCTGATGTGATCTCTACGTTCAAAACATATGGGATATCCGTTGCCTCAAAAACAGAGATCTTATCAGTTAATGGTCTGGTATCTTTATCATTCAAGGTTTCCAGAATGTTTTTCAGAAGTGTATGTTTCCCGGTTTCATCCTTCAGAATCACATAGACACCTACCTGACCTTCTCCGGTATTGATCGCTTTTGCATCCAGCACATTTGCACTATATGCTTTCACAACAGTTTCATATTGACTGGATGGACCAGTTGTCACGCTTGCAAGACCGTATGTTCTGATTCTCTCACGATAACTAGCATCATCTTCCTTGATTGCTCCACCTGTCGCCGCTTCTGTACACACGATTCTGCTAACATTTGGGCTTGTGATGGTAAGTACCATCTCTGTTCCTGAAATCAATCCGTTTCCTTCGGTTCCAGCTTCTACTGCAGAGATATTTGCTGTTAAACTCTGCTTAAATCCACTCAGCTCCAAATCTTCATCCAGCTGATAAAAAACGACACCGTCTGCAGTCATTTTCGTTCCTGCTTCCAGTGTCGCGCTTCCACCAGTCGGATTCGTGCTAATCATCACGGTTGCTTTTGCCGGTTTTGCCTTGATTCTTTCGCATCCACGGTTTTCTCCGAGTGCATCCAGATAATCTCCTGCAGCATATCTCAGCGTCTGCATACGTAGTGCGTTATCTACGCCCGCGAGGATCTGCACGACATTTGCAAGGACACCGCGCAGAAGGATCTCTTTCTCATCTCCCGGATATACGATATCTCCACCCGCTTCGACGTAATTTACCATCATTTCTTTCCAGATTTCTTCTGAATCGTAGGTGATGTAATGAAGTTCTGTATTATCCATTTACTTTCACATATCCTCCTCTTCTTCGTATTCCTCACTATCTTCCTCTTCCGGTTCAATTTCATCATCATCGCCCGGAAGCTGCAGCGTTGCGACGATATAAACCTGTCCGTTTTCCAGAAGTGATGCCTCAGCATCTACAATTTCTACATCCGGTTCCCAAAGCATTACTCTGTCCAGCTCCTGAATCAATATATCATTCAGTTCATCTATCGGAAGATCATACAATCCCGGATTAAACCCTCTGTATCTGTCGTATGGTACTTCTCCCATACGACACATCAGAAGATTTTTTGCATTCTGCAACGTTCTCTGAACTACATTGTTCATCTGGAAATCAATCGGATAAGCCACATTATCAATCTGATATTTTGCCATCTCTCTTAACCTCCTTAGCTAACTGTGTATCGGTATTGTGTAGTTATAGAACTTGAAGAATCTTTTCTAGCTGCTCCTGTAATTCTAGAAATGCTGTCTACCGCTGAAGTTGTTTGTGTTCGTGTTGTGGTACTGGTGCTTGTGGTACTTGTGGTACTTGTTCGATCTTTGTAATTTGATGCCGTTCTCGTTGTATTTCTCGGCTGTGCTGAACTGATCGCGTCCAATTCATCTGTAGTAGTATCTGAATCTCTTACAGTTTCTCTGTTTGAATAACTGTAGCCACCGCCTCCACCATAGCTGCCGCCGCCTCCACCGCCTCCGCCAGATCCTCCACTTGATCCACCGGATTTACTGGAACCGTCAGAATCTGAACTGCTCTTTGATTTACTCAGCGCCTTTCCTCCGGTTCCGGTTTCGCGTAACGTAAGTGTAACCTCGCAGCTTGTCCATTTCCTACTGTGTGAGATCTTAATATTCTTCACATGTGCTTCTGTCAGTATCAGCTTACACGGAAACAACTTTTTTCCGCCAAGATAGAAATAATCTGCTTTTCCTTCCTCAGCCTGTTTGATATATTTCTTTGCTTCGCTTTTTACCTTGCAGCCGGTAAACATGCTTAATGGAATCGTTAATTCTATCTTTCGCGGCTTTCCTCTTTTCCGGGCAACATAGATCTGTTTGTTTTTCTCTTTATCCTCAGTTTCTAATGATCCTGTGATTTCAATTCTGCTGAAACTGTTAATCAGCTTATTTGAGACAATAAACTTATGTCCACCCCACCGTCCAACACTTACTTTAGCTTTGACTTTTCTTCGTGCTGTCCTAGCGTTCTTTGTCGTTTTCGTTGTCTTTGTTGTTTTGGGCATTTTATCTCTCCTTCCACGGAGCGACATCCGTCATGATTACATTCATATCATCTTCATCTGACGGAATATACAGCACCGGAAGTTTCAAAACTTCTCCACCTTTAAATTCCATAATCAGACAAAGTTCCGGATTAGCATTCAGGAGATCACTGGTATATTTTTCATGACCATATTCTCTCAGGGCGATGATATCCCAGGTCTCCCCTGCTGCACATTTATGCGTCCTTCCGCTTAATGTCATGCGTATACCTCCATCTGATCTCTCATAGTTCTTTCACGGTACCATCTCTCAAGCCTGTCCTTATCTTCACTCAAGACACGTTCCACACCACTCGCATCATTGACGTTGACCGTCGGACTATAAACCAGCGTTGACGGAGTATTTCTCGGATTCGCACTTAATCCTCCGTTTCTAGCAAGCAGCTCCGGCCATGAGAATCCTGATGCTTCTGCTGCAGCACTCAGGAGCTGTGCCGTTCTCTCACTATGTTCCTCCGGGATCGCCCACTCTGGTCCAGCCTCACCAAAGATTGATGCTTGTGTCGCACGTCCACCAGAAGCAAACATTCTATTTCCCTGGATGTTTACCGTGATCGTTTTACCTTCATATGCTGCTATCGCTGATGCCAAACCTGACGCATTACCGTTTACGTATGTCGTTAGTGTTCTTCCGTCCTGATCCGATATCACCGCGGAAAGTTCCGAAGCGTCACCGCTGACATACTCCATGAGCGTCTGTCCATCTTCGCCTTGAATCGTTGCTTCCAGGCTCTGTACATCTCCATCAACATCGACCGTAACATTCTGATCTCTCAGCGCCTGCACACTATCTTCACCTTCGACATGTGGTTCTATCGGCAATGGTACCGGTCCAATATCACTCAGCTGACTTTCATCAACTTCTGGAACCACCTGAATACGATACTGTTCCGCACTTTCTGCTGCCTCACCATACATCAACTGATATGCTGCATATCCTTCACGCATGGCGCTACCTTCAGATGCTATCGTTGAACCATTTCCGTAATCATCGGCAACTCTTCCAAGATCATATGTTTGCCCCATGGTATCAATCAGGGTAGATAATGTCTGCTGTTCTCCTGCTGTCATAGATGTGAGTGCTTCCATCAGTTCTGAACTATTATTTTCGCCTCTGATTTCTGCTCCCATGGTATCAAAAAATGATTTGATACCTGATTGACCTGTAGCATCTTGAATAGCTTTTACCGTTTCATTTGCCACTTCCGCGCTGTATGATTCTTCCGCGCTTCCACCGGACAATCTTTCCCGCATTTCACTGTCTTGCAGTCCGGTATATCCCTGCATGGAATATACATTGCTTTTTCTTCCGGTAATGACTGATGCTGCTTTTCCAAACAATCCTAGATCTGCAAAATCCGATACTCCCGTAGTTGCTCCATTATCGGATATCTGCTGCATAGCGTACAATCTCATGAGATTATTTGCAGCTTCCGTATTTCCCTCTGCGTTATAAGCGTCTATACTAGCGCTTAATCCGTCATAACCTCCAAGATCTGAAATCTGCTGTGCAAGCAAATCACTCAGATTTCCTCTGGTGCCTTTACTGTTAAATACGCCGGTTCTTTCTCCTGCATTCGCATTATTACCATCAAACATACCTTTGAACGACTGATATGCCTGTTCTACAGATAATCCGTTGTTCAGCACCTGATCTGCTAATTCTCCCAGAGTTCCATATGCGTCTGAATAGTCACTCTGTTTGATCTGGCTGTCCCAAAGTGCATACAGTGAATCATCATAGCTGTGAGATATTTTTCCCTTATGAGCTTCGTATGCTGATTCTGCAGCTGTAAGTGCAGCCTGCTTCTGTTCCTCTGTTGCCGTTCCATTCTCAATCTGCTGATCGTAGTCATATTCCAGACCTGCTCTCTCACGGAAATAGTTCTGTTCCGCTTTATCCAGCTCAGCATCTCTTGCCGTTGTGATCTCATCTGCAACCTTTTCAATTTCATCGAGGCTTGCTGTCTGTGCTTTCTGGAATAGTGCTGATCTGGTGATGTAATCTTCTCTTGATTGTGCTTCTGCTGCGGCTCTTGCGATCGCGTCATTATATGAGCGCATATAACTCATGATGTTCTGATATTCCGCATCATCAATCGTTCCATCTGCAAATGCTGCAGTCAATGCTTCTCTCATTGAAACACCGATCTGTTCAATATTTGCAATCGCCTGTTCATATCCGCTGTTCATGACACCGGTAATGTTGTTAAATTGTTCGTCCTCTTCTGCTACACCTGCGCCGCCGAAAAGCATCTCCCAGTAACTCATACTTGCTGCGGTACTGTTCTGTACACCTTCTATGACAGCGTTTTTCATATCGTCGCCCAGATTGAACAGAGATGTTTTGTCTGCATCTGTCAACGTTGCATTTGTCACAAGATCCGTCAGCAGCTGCTGTGAAAAGGTCTGACTAGCTTTTTCGTAACTTGCCACGCTCTCATCCAGTGCGCCTCTAAATGCGTCCACCGAGGAATATGCGCTCTCAATGCTGGATGAAATACCATTCACATAGTTCATGATGGCCGTATTGTCAATCTCAGCTGTTCCGAACGCACTTTCGAGATCTGCTCTTTCCAGTCTTTCCACTGCTGCCACAGCTGCAGTCAGTGCAATCGCTGTCATGCCAATTCCCGTTGCCGGTGACATAATCATGCCGATGATTCTGAATGCTGCACCGGCCATCAATAGTCCCGGTCCTGCACCGGCAATTACTTCTGATGCTGCGATCAGAGCATTCAATGAGCCTTCATCCATTCCGGCAAGGCTATCTGCCATATCTCCCAGACCTTCAACTACGGTTGATACCTGATCTGCAAGCTGTCCACCAACAACCTGTTTCAGATGCTCGACCTTTGATTCAAATGTCTGAATCCTTCCGTCAAGAGAGTTCATCATGGTTGCTGCTGCATATTCTCCATATCCAGCCGCGTCTCCCTCTTTCATGGAATCATATAATCCGTCATAACCTTCAGCAGCCGCCCTGATAAGAGTTAATGCTTCTGTTATGGTTCTAGTCGGGAAGATTGATGATAATATTCCGATTGCATCACCATTCTTCTCTATATTCTCATAACCTCCGGCAATATCGCCCAGGGCCATATACAATTCTCTGTATGTGTCCAGAATGCTTTTCATATTGCCATCTTGATCGTATGCTGAGAATCCATGTGCCGCCAGCTCTGCATTTGCCGCCGCAAGTGCTTCATCGCCTAAGAGAGATGCCGCCTCTTCACTGGTTGCTCCCAGCTGTGCCATAGCTTTTTCTGCTTTATCTGTCGGTGCCACAAGTCGAAGCATTGCATTTCGAATCAGTGTACCTGCTTCACTTCCTGTAGATCCGGCATTTGCAGTAATTGCTATCAGCGTCATGAGTTCTTCTGTGTTTTCCGCGAAACGCATTGTGCTTCCCATTCGAAGCATAGCATCGCCAAATTCTCCGACCGTACTTGCTGAACTATTCGCTGCGAACGTCCAAAGGTCGATGAACTCTCCCATATCTTCAAATCCAATGCCTGCAGCATTTGTTGATTTGACGATATAGTTTACCGCCTCAGACAGATCTAAACTGCCTGCCTGAGCTAATTCCATTGCGGCCGGAATACCGCTCATAATCTGCTCATAATCCCATCCAGCATGTGCAGCCTCTGAAATAGCATTTGCTACATCGTCTGTATGGAAAATCGTCGATGCCGCCCACTGTGTTGCTGCGGAATCCAGGTTACTCATTATTGTCGATAATTCACGGGAATTTCTTCCGTAAAGCGTTGACATTGCGACCTCGGCATCTTTCATGCTCTTTTCGTATTCGCGATAAACATTTACAGAATCTTTTCCAAAGTCTATCAGCTTCTGAGACATTCCGTTTACCAGAGATCCCAATTCTGTAAGCGTCGCGCCAACTTCAGAAAATCCGTTTCCCACTTTCGCGTTAATCGCGATTATGGTTTCCAAAGTCTGTGAGGCCATCTATGATTCACCACCTTCTATGTCATGTTATAATCCGCATAAAATCCGTCCAGTTCCATCATTGAAATAAAAGAAATATACTTTTTCTCCTACTTCAAATGTCATATTCTGATAAGCCGAAAGAATCGGTGGTGTAGTAATACCGTCTCGGTCAAGGGAAGCTATTATATATCCATCAGCCGTAACTTCTTTTACTACTCCCCGTTCAATTCTTCCGAGATAATTATCTTTCCCCATAATTCCCTCCGTCATGAGACAGATTCAATGCACCTGTGCATTGTTACTTTTGATTTCAGGTTAATCAGATCATGCTCTACGTCCTCTATCAGCCACTTTCCTGATGCGTCTGTGTTACCATGAATGTCCATTCTTGCCATTGCAGTAAACATCGCACTGAAATCCGTCTGAAGAATCACCGTTTCACATTGTCTGTTCAGATGTGTAAGTATTCCTCTTGCCCATCTTCCGGCTTGAATATTGTTCAATGCCGGTAAATCATTCACTAATACCTGTTCATGTGAGCTTGGCACCGCCCAATCTGTAGCCGTAGCGCTTGCATATGGCGTTTTGACAATGATCTTGTAGAATGTTTCTCCGTCTCTTCTGTACAAAACTCCCGCTTTGTCTGCTGTCAGCTCTGCAGATCGTAATGCTGCTCTGTTTTGCGCGTAGTCAATACCTATCGCCGTGTATTTCCCATTCACGCATTTTAATACTGCCCCTTCTAACATGAGCAGTCTGCTCAAGAATGCTGCACATCCTTCTTTTTCCTGTTCTACATACGGTATGATCGTTTTCCCATCTATGCCGTATACACTGAAACTCATTCCGGATATCATAGCGCATGTGCGCATGATTTCTTCAATACTCTTTTTTATAAAGCTCTGATTTCTTTTTGCTCTGGCGTTACACGGAAGGGATGTTGCAAAGATCCGATATTTTCCATCTTCCGGAATGACCTTATTGACGAACATTACGCCGCTGTCATAGCTACCATGTTTTATCACGATCTGATCATCCTCTTCCGGTCCCCATCTATACCAGCCTGCAGCATTTTCAAATTCAATCTCCAGGCTGTCACATCGCTTACCAGCTGTATCACGCACAATGCATTTCCTGCACTGTACTTTATCTGTAATATTGACACCCTGATAATAGATCTCCATGCTGCATTCTCCTTTATTCTCTGTTCTTCTGCTTCTCGATCACTCTACACAAACTTATGTAAATTACATAAAACTGTCTGATCTGTAATTGCAGTAAATCAATTAACGACGTGTTCGAAACCTTTCCTGCCGCTATTACTTTTTCGATATACGAAGGCGGCCCGCCCGCGTCGATGCGTTGAAAAAAAGCACTGCAAGCTGTACTCCCTCCAATGCGTCTGTTCCACCAATGCGCTCAATGATATCTCTACTGTCAACAGATGGCGTCTGACGTGCAGCCGCTGCAGCAAATAATGCAAGACTCTGTTTGTACGTGATCTTGTAAATGTTCAGAGATGATGAATCACTATCCATCGCATTTACCATATCCATACCGGTCAACTCATTGAAATCATAGATCAGCTCTGTAATCTCTTTATCTGCTGAGATAATCGGTTTTTCCAGCTGTAATCTGCCGGCACCGGATGCAATAGCCATGTTTGCTTCTTTTGATTTCTCTTTTCGCAGTTCTGCTTCTTCTCTCATTTTCTCTCTGAGATCTTCTACTTTTGTCTTTTCTTTCACCGTTTCCGCCGGTGTTGCGTTCATATTTTCTGACATTTTATTTTTCTCCTTAAACTAATAAGGCGAGAAATGCTACTGCATCCCTCGCCCTATGTTTTACGATCTTCTATTTCAGCAGATTTCTTACATTATCGGTGTAAGTCTTTCCACCATACTTAATCACGCCCGCCATAGCGTCAATAACAGTTGTGATCGTTCCGTTGATCTCTTCCTCGAATCTGAGACAAGAGTATTTGTCAGTGCTGCCGATCGGAGATCCTGTCTCGATATCACCCTTCTGTGTCTCGGAATGTACGCCGATCAGACGATATTTAACAGATTCATGCTCGATCTCACCTGCTGCCACATTATAGCGCTGACGTACTGTTCTAAACTCATGAGTATGTTTACCCGGAGTTGACAGCTCATTACAGTTTACGCCGTTGTTATGAGTAATGGTATACTCCATAGCGTCGATATGTGTGATATCCGGCATATCTACTGCCATTGCCATACCCGCTACGTTGATAGTAGTCTTTGTGTGAGTGATGGTCGGTAAACCTACCTTGGTGACATCCTCAACAATTTTCTTTCCGTCGAGAAGTCGATGATCCTCGACGTTGTTATAAACTTTACTCGGCATCTTCTAACCCTCTCTTTCTTTACTCTTCCTCGAAATAGCTCTTGAATCCTTCGTTGGTCCAGTTGACTACTGCAGTCAGAGACTTCGCCAGCGGAGTAGTTGTGATGTTGAACGTGAAGGAATAATCTCCATTAAGCACGTCGCTTTCATCTGTTGATACTGCATCCAGGGAAACAGTTCCGTAGGTAAGTGATCCAATATTGATCAGCGCGTCAAGTCTAGCCTGCTCCTCTGATGCAATAGTTTTCAGATCATTTACCGTCATCGGTCTGTCTACATCCTGCATACGTCTTACCTGGAAATCATTGCTGATATAGTACAGCATCATTCTGGTTGTCTCAGACATATTTGTTTCAGATGAGTTGTTCTGATCGTAGTCTGCACAGTGTGCTCCCCACAGCGCCCATCTGCCACCCATATATGCTGCAGATGCGATACCATTTTTATTCAGATATTCGTTGACGATACTATCACCATATGTTCTATCGGAATAATCATTTCCAAGGTACAGATTTACTGCTCCGGCAATCTCTGTATTACTGGAAGAA
Organism: Eubacteriales bacterium; assembly: GCA_030527765.1. The sequence continues at coordinate 10,821 of JAUNAE010000027.1, read as the reverse complement.
TGGAACGGGATTCCATCATTCTCTTTCAGTAACTTCTGGAAATTTGCTGCTGCAATCACAGACAGGTGGTAAGTTTTAAAATCATCGCACTCTACCATCGGATAGCATACCTTTTCATTCTCGCAACAATAACCATTTGCGACTTTATATTCATATGCCTTTTCAAATGTTAATGTCTCTTCTCCGCTTACAATCGGAAGATCGGTAAACATAAACGCATCCCAGTGTCCGTTGATCTTCAAAGAGTTCTTACTCAGTGCTTTATGTACTTCCGGAATGGATGAAAAACCAGGTGCTGCAATAAATGCCGGGATATATCCTGTCTTTGTATATACATCCTGAATTACATTTACACCGGTATTCTTACCAATTTCGGTTGCCGCACCGATCACATCTTCTGCGCTTACTTTGTTCGGATCAATACATTTGTATTCGATGGTAAGCTGTTCAGTTCCTAATGCTCCGGCTTTTCTTTCTTTGATAGTAACTGTTTTCTTATCAAAGTTATATACCGCCTCATAATCCTCATATTTTGAAAACGTCTTACTTCCCGCTTTTACGGTGATAGAATCCATAATGATTGTATCACCACTCGGAATCACTACACGTCCATTTGACGGAGTAAGATGATACGTATTTCCATTTTCATATGCGTGTTTCTCTGGATCTAATACGTTAATCAGCACGATCGGTCCGACCGTATTTTTTACAAAGTGCATATACATCGCTTCGCAAAGTGTGTAGGTTCCCCAGTTGTCAGAATAACCGAGATACTTTCTTGCTTCAGCGATGTTGTTTACTACTAACGGAGTGTTTACATTAAAACCCTCTCCTGCTTCTTCCACCTGATTTACCGGTGCAGTACCGATGTACACGATAGCGGTCTGGCTTTTGTCGGAAACTTCTGCTCCAACAGCATTGATGTTGCCATACGCTCCATGCAGATATTCAGCCATCTCTTTCTTCCTCCTTACAATAATTCATTTAACAATCTGTGATTTGCCTCTTCTGTTGCATAACATCCAAACGACACATTGATGAATCCATAGTAGATAGGTCGTCTATCTACCACATAATTCTGATCCGTATATAGGCTGTATGTCATGGTTGATTCCTCAACGAAGAGATCTGTGTGTGGTATAATTTTCTGTCCCAGAAGTTTTTCCATGAAATCATCCATCCAGTTCATTAAGGTGAATAATCCCTCTTCTGTTCCTTCCTGAATAAGCGACAAGTCTATTCCTTCGCCATTCTCTCCGAAAGTGTTTTTAAATCCTTTCAGCCTTATTCCAGGTTCATACACGCTAAAAAGAACACTAACATTCAGATGCTGACCCATCTGCTGCGCTCTGTGAATACCGTTGTATCTATCAAAACGCTTTTCTTCTACATACTTTGCAAAAGACTGATTCGGCATGATGATGATTCCCGGCACGACTGCCGCAACATCTTCCTGCATCCTTCCTGTTTTATCTATTCTTGATGGTGCCCACGCGAGATAAACCTGAGGTTCTTTTCTAACAATCTGTGTAATGTCCATGTTCGGAGCCGGAGCTTTCATCGTTGTTCCTTTACACATGTTGTTATACGTCCAGTTTTTCAGGCCAATCAGCCTCTCAACCATTCTCATTATCAGAACTCCCTCGGATCTGCTGCATTCAACACAATATCCAGAAGTCCCATGTTATGATTCACTGAAGTTACTCTCATTGCCCGTTTATCGAAAATCACATGCGTATTCGGTTCCGGTTCTACTCCACCCGGAAAATCTTCCAGCGGAGTATGGATCAGTATACTTCGTGCGTTATTATCCCATGAGATATCATTGACATTGTTGTTCTTGCGTTTCAGCGCTTCTTCTTCATCCAGTACGCAGATGATCTTCTCACCATTCCAAAAATGAGCTTCACCGAAATGATCAGTGCGCATGAAACATCGGTAGATGTCATTTGCTATTCTGTCAACTAAAGACATTATGCGTCAGCCTTCTTTGTCTTTGCCGGTTTCGCATCTGCGCTTGCTGCTTCCACCTTTTTCTTTCCAAGAACAGCTTTTCCCTGTTCAATCAATCTGGCGCCATAGCTGTCATTGACTTCTACGGTTTTCTTTGTATCGAGCAGTTTTACGATCACTTAGAACTCCCCCTCTCTGTCTTTTTTCTTGTTTTCTTCACAGGCGCATCATCTTTTTCAACGATTCCTGCCATGACATCGATCTCCGGCATATCATCCTCGATTTCGTCCACTTCTTCGGTTTCCTCTTCGGTTTCTGCTTCCGTATCTTCGACTTCTTCTGCCTCAATCACCTTTTCATCAAAATCCGGTGCAGCACTCACTGCACCGGATTTCAACAGCCACTCTAGTTTTTCATGGTCGATTTCGTCGCTAGGGATGCTTTCGCCCGCTGTATACATCATTTTGTTGATCGAAACATAATGATTTGCAATATACATGCACTATCCCTCCTGTTAAATTACAGAACTTTACCTACAGCCCATCCATCTACATTGGTCGGAACTACGGTCGGGCAGCTTGTGATACGATTCTTAATGACATTGCCATCGATGGAACCATATCTGAGAGGTACTTCTTTTTTGATATAGGTCTTGTGCTCTGCACTCTGACCGTTATCTTCTACCTGAGTAACCGGACCATGATATACATTCAGCACTTCTTTCTGACCTGCAATAATTTCTCCTGCCGGAATCAGCGGTTTGATTAAACCATCATCATCTACGAATGTGCCGGACAGGCTGTACATCTCCACACCGTCTGCATTCAGTCCAAGGAATCTCAAACCGGATCCACGATACTGACTCTGAAGTTTCCCCATATCGATGTTGATTCCATCGAATTTTTTGATATAGTTGCTGTTGTTGAGCATCGCAGATGCTGCATCCGGTGCCATCATGATCACATCAACATATCCCAGTCCATCATATACCAGGTCAAACATCGCTCTCATGTCATAGTCAATGTCTGCACCTGCAGCATTCCATGCGGCATCCGGTGTATAGTTATTCGTAAATCCATAATCTGCAATCATGGTCGGTGTGACACCGCGACCTTCGTTTGTGTAGGTGAAGATGGAGAGCTTTCCGGTCAGAAGTACCTGACGCACCATCCATTCTCTTCTTCTCTGAATCGCTTTTCTCATGTCTACGAGATCGCGCGCCAGCATCTTCTTTTCTCTTTCCTGAGGTGTGAGTGCTCCCAGTACCTTCTCGCCGAAGATTCTTCCTCTCAGGTTCTGGTCCTCGATGATTCTTTCCGGTGCCACCTGACAGAATCCGATCTCTCTGGTTTCGAATCCGTCACGATCCATCAGAACTCCACCGGTACCCGGATGTACGGTCGGTGCCATTCTTCTGCTGCCTTTCATGAAATCATAAATTGCTTTGTCATCTTCAATCACACCCGCATCATGTGAAAAGAAGTCATAGAGTACGCTGTATTCACGCGGCATCTGTTCGATTGCTGCAAGCTGCGCACGAGTAGAATAGATATCCATATGCTTTTTCCCCTTTCGTATTATCTCTTTCTGTAATTACTCTACATTGTTTTTAAAGGTCTCTGTACTCTCAGATGCATCGAACACGATGTTCTGGAGTCTTAATACAACCTTCTGTGCATCGGTTAATGCTTCGTTGTTTGCCAGGGTTACAGATTTATTTTTGAATCTGCCGGCTCTGTATGCTACTGCATCGAGTGCTGTGATTACCTCGCCGGATCCTGTGCTATCACCGGATTCTACGGTCTCACCCAGCACCGCCAACATAGCTGTATTCGTCACGTTGGCTGCTGCAGCCGGTGCGTAAAGTCCGGTTGCTGTATCTCTGTACAGCACCGTTCCTGCTGCGATTTTTCCGTTTCCCGGATGAATCGGTACCGAGATGCGATCTGCACCATTCGGATCTGCAAGCAGGTTCTTGTATTCTTTGCTTGCGATCGCTGAATAAATCTTGCTCATGTGTTTATCCTCCTTTTTCTTCTTTAAAACATTCCATTGTCACCGTAGGAATTAAGCTCTTTTGCATACTTCACTACAGATTCTGCAATCTCGTTTGCTTTCTGCTCTTCACTCTGAGCGTTTGCTTCCGGTGCCTGTCCGGCTACTTCTTTCGCCTTAGCTGTCTCGGATTTTCTCTGCTGAATGAAAGTTGCACCTTTTTGTTTCTGAGCAGCTACTACCTGTTTCTGGAACTCCATGGCGGTCGTTCCTTCCAGTTTTGCCTGCTCTGCCATTTCTTCGTAGCCCGGAAGCGTCAGTGCATCAATCGCATCGATTCTTTCACGCTCTTCATTCACGGCATTCTGCTGGATCTGATGAAACAGATCCGGGTTTCCCTCTCGGAGCTGATCTAAAGTAAGATCTTTCAGTTCCATTTCTTCTTCCTCCTTGTTTTTTGTATATTCAGTCGGTCCCCCATGTTTAGGAATCCCGTGACTGATCGTTTTTGCAGCAGGCTTTACTTCCTGCACAGAGATTTGTTTTGGGATATGTGCATATATTTTCTTCATGGTTTCCATGGTTTCGTTCGAAACACATGCTGCAATCTCCGGTTCGTCCTGCTGTTTCAACAACTCGTCTGCAAATCCGGCTGTAACTGCTTCCTCTGCCGTAAACCACGTCTCTGCATCCATCCACGCTTTCAGCTGTTCATCACTCTGTCCTGTTTTCATGGCATAGAATGTTCTGGTAGTCTTTTCGATGTTTCGCAGTCTCTCGACGGTATGTTCCATCTCATTTGCATTACCGAATGCGATGCACCATGGATTATGAATCATGTATTCGCTTCCTTCCGCAATCGCTACATGAGCTTTTGGCAGAGATGCAATCATAGTTGCTGCACTTGCACATAATCCTTCGATTCGAATATTGATTTCCTCAAATCCGGCAGTGGATAAGATACTTCTCATCGCCACCGCTTCCGTACAGATACCGCCCGGTGAGTTGATTCTCAGCAACAGCTTGGTTGCACCGTTTTTTCTGACTTCTTTAATCGCTTTATCGAAGTCGGCTGCGGACTTATCCTGTTCATCCCACTTCCATTCGTCCGGCATGTTGCTGATGATTTCACCGTACAGCATCACTTCCGCTGTGTTTTCTTCCTCGGCGGACATTTTGACACTATGTGCCAGCTTGAAAATATCCGGCATTATTTATCCTCCCCTTTCTTTTTCTGCTTTTTGTTTTGAACCGTTTCCTCTGTTCCAAAAGCCTCTCTTAATTCTCTGTATGCAGCTGCTTCTTTCTTTCTCTGCCGTACATTAGCACTCCAGTCGTTGCCGTTGTACTCTGATGCTTCCTGTTCTTCTGTGGATATATTGTTGACAATTCTTGCAGATGCTGCATTGACCTCTTTCAGAGGATCTACATGGCCCATGCTGGCTCCCATCCATACGCATCCACACCATGCCTGACGTACTGCCGGATCATCAAAGAATCCCGGAGCTTCTACTCTTCCTGCTGCGACTGCTTCACTCAGCCACTGTTCGTAAACCGGCTGGTTGAAGCTGTTGTTGAACCTCGTTCTGTAAACTCTGACCGTGCGCCAGAAATCTAATAGAGCTGCTCTCGCTGCCGTATAGTTACTCTCATACTTCTTTACAAGTACCTCTTTCGGAATACCCATCGAAGATGCAATCTCCATGATACAGGTGTTTACAAAAGTCTCAAATTGTGCGTTGCTTCTGAGCGGGTTTACCGCTTTGATATCCTTTCCGGGCGGGAGATTGTAGATTGCACCAGGTGCAAGCTCTAGCTGCAGATCATCGTCCGTCACCTTTTCTTCTTCATTCACCGCATCTTCCATACCGAATTTGCCGTCATCTTCAGCGGATGTTATGAAACAGGTCAGCATCGCTGAGACTACATTTGCAGCTAATTCTGCATTCATGTAGCGAGAAAACTGTTTTAGCTGTTCGATTTCAGCGGCAACAAACGGAATACCTCTTCTTTGCTCCGGTCGTTCATGCGTCATGATGTGAAGAATGTTCGGGTATCCGCTGTCTTTTCCAAAAGCATCAATCGCTGTCCATGTAAGATCAGAGCTGTCATTCGATGCTATCGGACTTCGTGATGAAATATGGTATCTTGTGACGGTTCCCTCGGGATCTATCTCCACCCCGTCAATGATTCTTCCACCTGTTTCTGATTCAACGCTTTCACTTTCTCCGGTACTGTTCGGTGTGCAAATTCGATCTGCTTCTAATAGCCTTATCACCGTCTGATAGGGTGTCCTTTTATTTTCTTTCATCCCAAACAGTGCGAACACATCACCGCTCATCAACATAGACAGAAACGCTAACTGCTGCATCCCGTAGAAGTTCTGCTGCCGTTCCGCATCACACATCGTGTTCTCAGCCCAAAGTCGAAACTCTCTTAGGATTGTCCTCTCTGCTTCCTCCGCCTGGTCATCGCTTAACCCCAGAAATTCCGCATCTATCTTCGGTTTTGGCTGTATGCCCCATGCTACTACGGATGTAGCTAACGTCTGCGGTCCTGATCTTGCCAATCCTCCACCGGCGTACAGATCTCTTGCACGCTGTCTTAAGGTAGATGAATACAGGTCGATGTTATCTTCTGCATTTCCAGCATCAATGATCCACCCTGCAAGACTGTTTAATGTTCGACTTGCTCCATGTCTTCCATAACTCATCTTAGGATGGTTGCTTTGGTTTTCCTGATCTGATGCTTCTCTCTGTTCTCTTTTCATTCTCCGCTGATATGCGGCATCACCTCTCTTTGGAGATACGAGATATAGAGCTCGTTCTCTCAGATTCGGTTCTTTTTTTGCCATCTTTCCCACCTCTTATAAATCTCTCGGTACTACTCTGGCTACTCTCTTTGTTCTGACATTTCCGGACAGAGCTTCTACGAGATTTGAAAAATACACGATCTGATTCATCAGCTCATCAAGATCCAATGCTGTGTATTCTCTTGTCCCGACGCGGTAATGCTTTGCCTGTCCGGTAATCAGTTCCTTATGAGCTGTCTTCACCAAGGCAAGCATATCTCTTGCTTCGCTCAATGTATAAGCATTGATGGCTGCCATGTTTTCACCTCTCTATCCTTTGAAATCTGCTATATTTGTATGCCCTTGCTAACGATATGTTTCTTTTTCTTCTTTGTTTCTTCGGCCTTTGTCACGATCTCAGGCTCTTTCTCCCCGCTGATCGCTCTTTCCAGCTTGTCAAATGCCCAGTTGAAATATCTGTAGGCAGCTCTTGCATAATTCCTGCAATCCAGAGGCTCATTTCGCTCTCTTGTCTTTTCCCATGCAACGACCGTCTTTCCACCTCTTCGGTGAATGACCATTCGCTCGGAAATTAAGCCTTTGAAAAATTCCATATCGTAGCCTGCCCGGCTGTCTAATGGAAAGTGCATATAGTTCGGTCCCGGTTCCCCGACTCCCGCTTCATACATGATTCCATTTTTCCCATCGTCTACACCAATGATGAATTTAATTCCTTCTCTGGAAGCGGACTTCTTCATCGGTCTGCAATATTGTTTTCCCTCTCCGCCTTCACCCTTGATCGCGAATACTCGTTTTGTCTGTCTTATTGCACATTCTCTATACACATCGCTGGTAAAGTGGCCACCGGAATCTACGAACGTTGCAAGGATCTTCATTCGCATTCCGTTTATGAGTTTCCATTCACGGTCCAGAAGTTCATCGATTTCCGCCCATACACCTTTTGCATCAGCTCTTCCCGGTATCACTCCTCTGCTGATTCCCCAGCTTTGACCGTTTCTATCCCAGCCTACCACCTCATACTCAAGACGGTTATCCTGCGTATCGACTCCCATCGTCAGCAGTAATACCCCTGTCGGGATTTCTGCATTATAGTGTTCCCGTCTCTTGTAGAGACGTTCTTCTAATCCATCACTGACATACACTTCCCAGGATTCACCAAGAATCGTGTTATGAAACGTCTTTAGTTTCTCCGGATCTTTGTGTGCTTTTAAGAATTTCCATGCAATATCTTTCCAGTCTGACCATGGTGACATAAAAGCATTCAAACGAAACGATCTGATTCCGTTTTCCAATGCTTTCGGATTTTTACTCACCCACTTTGCCGGAAGTCGTTTCACCAGATGTTCCGGTGCCAGATGCTTACATATCGGACACTCCCATCCAACACTCAACACCTTATAATCTTCATCGCCCTGATCGTTCTTAAAATTCTCTTTTTCGAACTTTATGTCTTTGAACTGTATAAAGCTATACTGGTGACAATATGGGCACTCTGTGTGCCATTCTTCCTGTGTTCCGTTCATATAATCAGCCTCTATCTTACTTCGACCTTTGATTGTCGGTGTGGATGTCTTTACTATCTTTCGGTTGTGGCGAAAAGTCTCTGTACGACGTTCTGCTAATTCCTGAGGATCTCCCTCAGTTCCTGCTGATGGAGGGAATCTATCTGTTTCATCCATGAAGATATACCGTACCGGCTTACTTGCCAGATCTGCCGGACTGTTTGCTCCTATAATAGCCAAAGATCCGCCCGGAAAGGTCTTCAGCGTAATGGTGTTTGCTGCGTCCCTGCTGCGGGCCTTAAACACCTTATCTCGCAACGTAGGACATGCTGCGATCATCGGTGCAATACGTCTTTTCGAATAATCTTCCGCAACCTTGTCTGTCGGCTGTATGTACAGCATCGGTCCAGGATCGTTATCTATGGCGCATCCCATCATATTCAGCTCGATCTCACTTTTACCGACCTGTGCGGATGCCATAATAACGATTTGCCAGATGCCAGGCTGTGTAAAGGCGTCCATGATCTCCCGTTGATATGGTGCTCTGTCGGTTCGCCATGCTCCGGGTTCTGCACTGGATTCTGATACCAATACTCTGTGTGTGTCTGCCCATTCTGATACGGTTTGTATCGCCGGAGGTCGAAACATAGCGTATGTGTAGCGTGCAAGTTCCTCTAATGGGTTCATGTGCTACACCTCCTCGTTTTTTTCTTCCTCTCTTTCTTCGTCAGTCTCAGCGGTTGCATATTCCGGAAGCGGAGTATCTGCGATTTCTTCCAGTATCTTTCTGATTTCCTCGTCTATGATGCTGCTGATCACTTCTGTGTTGTCCAGCATCTGAAGCATCGGTGCGATTTTGCTCGGTAAGTGAATCATGTTCTGCATTACCGTATTCGCTATATTTCCCCAAAGCCGTCTAATGTCCTGCACATCTACCAGCTGTCCTTTCATCCTGGCAACTTCGAGCTCTGTCTTCTGTGTCTTTACTTTTTCATGCTGTGCCTTGACTTTTTCCAGATCGATATATTCTTCCTTTTCTGATAGACGTACATTGTAATCAACCCATCGCTGTACAAAGACTGCAAGGTCATATTTCCCACCTTCTGCTTCTACAAACAGTTTTTTATCTTCCGGAAGTGATTTGTCGATATCATAGATTCTTCGGTAGGTATACCCTGCTGCATTCGCCAGCTCTTTTTTTGTCATCGATTTGCTCATAACGTATTAAACAGACAGCAAGCTCTGAATTCTTGCTTCAATTCTCTCTTCAAGATATTTTCTGATATCGTTTTGCACATCCGCCTGACTTCGATTCATCGGCATTTGCGGGATTGCAATTCCGGCAACCGGTCTGATCGGGAACCTTGCTTTCGTTTCTCTTGTGAATGTCAGTCCATTTAATTTCGATGCACTAAGGTTTCGAAATGGTGGATATCCTCCGTAGGATCCTGCTCTTGCCGGCAAGGTACTCACACCCGACTTTACAATTTTTGCTTTTACTCTGTAAGATCTTCTCAAAGTGTTCCAACCGTGTGCCCCTCCTTTTGCCGAGAATCCGCTTCCAATTTTCAATCGTTCGCTTCTCACCGGTATCGTGCAGCTCATGTTTGATACACTGGCATGTCCCACCGCTGCCCCTACACGTCCGGGCTTGATTTCATATTTTTTCGGGAGGTCTGCTTTTAACACCTTTCTGACATGTCCTTCCGTCCGTCGGAAGATTCCGGCCATTGCACGCTCAAATTGTTCTTCCGTCAACATGCTTCTCAGCGTTTCTACTTTGTCAAGCATATTGCTTGCATCGATTTCCAGATACACTTGCGCCATCTCTTCACCTCCCTTTCTTCGTTTACAACAAAAAGACAGATGATGTCTCATCTGTCTTTTTGTCTGTTGCATCACTTATTTTCACGGTTACTTCACACTATCATATTATCACATTTTGCTTGTAATTTCAACACATCTATCATTCTTTTCCGTTTTTGTCAGTGTTATCCGAAGATACGATATATCGTTCCCGCCATTTTACCATCGCCATCTCAGGAGCTTCTTCACAGCATTTCTTCGCCCTTTCCATTCCTCTGCGTGACAAATTCAGCTTTCTTCTGATTTCCGTATCCGAATAATCCATGATGTATTTCATGCTTACGAACGATCTCATAGATAAACTTTCGATCCTTGCCAATATTCGCTGCGCCTTTTTGGCAATCAACGCATACTCTCTACAAAGTCTTTTCTGTTCTTCTTCCAGATCTGTGAGGATTGCAATGTCTCTGTCGATTCCCCCGCCACCACTTCCGCCCCTTGGCATATCGGATATTTTTTGTGATACATTCACCATCTTGCTTCTTTGCCATTCGATCTGCTCATCAATCTGCTCCAGCATTGCCATTGCCGGCAATACCATTGCAAGAATTGGAATATCTTTGTTTTTCACCTTTGTTATCTCTTTGCCGATCGTCTCCACCTTCTTCCGTCATCTGTTCTTTTTCTTCTGTTTTCCATATTTTCCATCCTGTTTATCTGCTTCTGTAAATGATCTACATCAACAATCAGATA
>JAUNAE010000337.1 GCA_030527765.1 Eubacteriales bacterium | reverse complement strand
TATCCGTTTTTATAGTATCTGCTTTTATATTGTTTATTTGTAGTATCTATGTCTGTTTGCTTTACTTGGATTCATTTTGAATCTAAGCAAATAATATACTTAATCCATTGTTTTGTCAATGCTTACTTTCAAAAAAACACCCCAAAGCAATTGCCTTGGAGTGTTCTATATCTTTTATTCTGTAATTTTTATTAATCTTTGGAACATCACAACCATTACAGCAAGAATGATGATTAAATATACAGGAAGCAAACTTACACTGATATTATTGGCAATCAGGCCGAAAATCGGCGGCATAATACATGTACCAACATATGCACTTGCCATCTCCACTCCTATGATCGCCTGAGATTTATCGGCTCCGAAGCGATCCGGTGTTGCGTGAATAATACTCGGATAAATCGGAGCACAGCCCAGACCAATAAAAATCAATCCAATTAATGAGAGCGCAGCCGGTCCCGGAATAAACATAACCACTATTCCAAACAGGGCGATTCCCTGTCCCATTCGGACCATCTGTGTATCATTTAATTTCATCGTAATAAAACCGCTGACCGCTCTTCCGGCTGTAATTCCAATAAAGAACATCGATGCATAGCTTGCAGCCGTTTCCGCTGAGATTCCCTTATATAAAGTCATATAACTTGCAGCCCAGAGACCTGCTGTCTGCTCAATCGCACAGTAGCAGAAGAATGCAAACATGACTTCCTTCGCTCCGGGGATTGCAATAATCTGTCGCAAAGACAAAGGACCGGCTTTTTTCCCTGCCGTATCTTCCTGACTTGCGTCACTGCGATTTTTCCAAAGCGGCAGACTTGCAATGATGATCACCGTGAGTACGATCTGAATCATACTGATAATGCGATATCCTCCGTTCCACTGAAGGTTCCCTGTCAATGCCAGCCCCATGATATACGGTCCAACACTGGCACCTACACCCCACATACAATGAAGCCAGCTCATATGCTTACTCTCAAAATGAAGAGCCACATAATTATTTAGAGAAGCATCCACGCTCCCTGCACCCAGACCATAGGGAATTGCCCACAGGCAAAGCGCAAGAAATGAGTGAGAAACAGAAAATCCAAACAATGCAGCTGCTGTTGTTGCCACACTGATTGCAGTTACTTTTCCTGTCCCAAGCTTATAGGTCAACCGGTCACTTTGCAGACTCGAAACAATCGTTCCAAGCGCTATGATCATGGAAATGATTCCCGCATAGGATACCGGGACATGAAGTTCCGGATAAATCGTCGGCCATGCCGCTCCAAGCAATGAGTCCGGCAGACCCAGGCTGATAAATGCAAGATAAATTATCAGGATTAATAAGTTTGTCATCGTCTTTTCCTCTCGTAATTTTTATATTTTGTGATACAGTGGCTGCATCCTTTTATATGTGCAGATCTCGTCAAATCCGATTTTCTTCAGTAAATCGACTGTTTCAGAAATGTTATATCCCAAGTGTTCCGGTTTATGGCTGTCACTTCCGATTGTGATGATCCTTCCGCCCAGTTCTTTATACAGTTCCAAAATCTCTCTGGACGGTGTCAATTCCAGGCCATATCTGGTGCTTGAAGTATTTACTTCAATTCCCTTGCCGTCTTCTATCACCTTCTTGAGAATGGCTTCTATCAGACATTTCACTTCTGAAAATGCAAGCGGCTCAGGAGCGTCATCATACCGTACGATTAGATCCATATGCCCCAGCACACTATAATCATGATATTGCGTCACCAACGAAAGCATCTCTTCGTAGTACCTGATATAAAATTCTTTTTGCGTCCTTCCACGCTGAAATTCTTTTGTCCAAAACTCTTTGTTATCTATTTGATGCAAAGACAAAATGATAAAATCAAAAGGAAATCGGTCATATAACTTCTGAAATTGATCAATGGTCTGCTGCTGCATACCAAATTCCAGTCCAAGGCCAATCTTTATTTGTCCCTCATATTTTTTTCGAAGTGCTTTTATTCTCTCCACATATCGTGGATAATCCACATTTGCGAGCGGGATTCTGTCCGGTTCACCGAAACCTCCTTTTCGATAGATCATGCCCTTTGCATCATCCCAGTCCCTTTTTATTCCGTAGTCTACATGATCCGTGAAACACAGGTCCGTGATGCCCTTTTGAATAGCATCTATGACAACCTGCTCCATTTCATATTCCGAATCATCGCTAAACTCTGTATGTACATGATAATCACAAATCATATCCTGTTTCTCCATAAATACTCTCTGCCAAGAATGTCCAGCCCCTGCGAAATCAGCTGATCCAGCTTTCCAACATGTATATATGCAGGCTCATATTTTTTCGGAATCGTACTCTCCTCCGGCAGATCCCCATCAAATGCGGCCGAATTCCATATGATCGCATCTAAATTCAAAACAGCCTGCACAGAATCCATCTGCATTTTAAGGAGTTTCGCTGCATTGTTCGTTTGCATTTCGTTATATAATCCGCCTGCCGGTGCCGGAAGAAACTGAACCTCTCCTGCAGCTCCGTTCTTTCCGGAAAAAAGTTCTCCGTTTAATATGATTCCTACACCCGCACTTAACACTTTAGGCTGATAGAATAATGCGATATTTTGGTATTTACTTAAATCCTTCGACATTTTAATTGCCGCAAGGTTCACATCATTCTCAGCGATGCATGCAACACCTGTCTTTTTTGATACTTCCTCTGTAAGGAATACGTCCTCCAGCATTTCAAAATCACAGGTGACACAATGTCCGTCCTTCACTACCCCGGGCACGGAAATAACAATCACTTTTAAACTCGAAATCGCCGAAACCGTATCATCAATAAAATCAACAATATCTGTTAACACACAGTTCTTTCTTCTGATAGAGTTTTCCACTATGATCTCTCCGCCCAGATTTCTCACGCGAAGTGTTATCTCATACTCAAGAGCATCTCTAAGAAGCAATACCTCGGCGATGGATGAATAATCTTTCTTCAATCTATAGATTTTTGATTTCCTGCCACCGGTGCTTTCTCCATCTCCGACATATTCTATCTCTCCGATTTCCAATAGACTTTTCAGGATATTCGTGACACCGGCCAATGACAAGCCTGTCTTTTCAGAAATAATCGTCTTTGTCCAGGTTTCACCTTTATAAAATAATTCTCTTACCTTCTGTATGTTCTCATTTTTTAATTCATCTATATTTGCCATGAGCACCTCCCCTTTTACTTTCGTCACGCTGTGTTGAAAGTGATTATACCATAACATGGAAACATTCAAATTTCAAGTATTAGTTCGTAAGTTTTCAAAATCAAGGCACCAGAAAAAACACCCCAAAGCAATTGCCTTGGAGTGTTTTGAATCGTTCTGTGCTCGATTGAGTCAAACGGATATTCGCAATCCGCTTCGCTTCTTGCTCATAACCGAATCTCGTAAGAGGATTCGCGTGCGAGTTCGGCAGTTGCGAAGTAACATTCTTCTGCCGAACTCTGCGATCCGCCGGAGGCTCATCTCAGTCGGGGATTTAGACCCCCACTGAGACTAATTTGTTACTCATCGTACTACCTCCATTTTATTTATATTGTTCTTCTGCTGAAAGCACTTGATAAGCACTTACATATTGCTTCTTAATTTCCCAAAAGGTGGCCTGAATATAGCGCCCCAAGTTTAAATCTTCAAGTTTTACGGTATCCGTATAGAATACCCTCAGCCAGCTCTTTTCCAATTCCTTTTGGTAATCTTGTTCCGTCAGGGAATCCAAATAAACTTCCAGTTGCTCCTGACGCTCCACATCTTCAACACCCATGAGATAACCGCCCATCATAACGATCTGCCATGCATCAAAGTCTGTCAAAACAAGCTCCTCATCCGGTATCTCCAGTGTCAGAAGTACTTTGTCCTCTGTGCGCCTGAGAAAGGCCGGGCTATCCGGTTCCGGACAACGACGTGCATAGTCCCATGTATGCCATGCCCAAACAGGATACTCCACTCCATCTGGTTTTTCTCCGATTCTCTGCTCCATCTGCCTCATCAGCCACTCGTAATGGGGTTTCAGGGAGTTTTTCTTACTGAGATTGAAGGATAGCTCTTTCCTGCAGCGATATGTTCCTGTCTGCCGTATTTCCTCTAATGCGGATAACGGCTGTACCGTCCAAACTATCATAATTTTATTTTTTCAGCATAACGCTTGATGCCCTCCTGGTGCTCGAAGGGACCATCAAGTACGATCTTGGCATCACAGCCAAAATTGGTGCAGGTTCCGCCATTCTTGTCCT
>JAUNAE010000336.1 GCA_030527765.1 Eubacteriales bacterium | reverse complement strand
GTCAATACGTTCCTTGCGTTTCATATACAGTACCTCCTTTCTCTTAATTATAAGGAGTAATCTCCTTGAATACAAGTTTCATATGTAGTATAGTAATTACAAGAAAGGAGGTGCGTTCGATGGCGGTTTTACCAACCATGAAACAGATGGAATATCATATGGGGCTGACCGTTAAAATAAAGCCCACTAATGAGCAGAAACGCCTGATCGCCGTCAATGATGGTGCAGCTCGCAGCGTATATAATCACCTGGTCGCGTGTGACAATGAGCGGTATCGTCTCGGCAAGACGGCAGATCTTATCCCTGCCGATCGTAAACGTATAGACTATCTACGCAGTGTGTCGCATTCAAGCGCGGATATCAAGAATGCTCTTCCTTATCTCTACGGGAAAGATGTGGATGAACAGGCAATCGCAAATGCAATTCAGAATCACAAAGCAGCTTGGAAGAACATGAAGGAACGCCATACCGGTGTGCCATCCTTTAAACGCAAGGGCTATGAACAGTCATATCAGACCAACGCACACTATTATAAAGACGGCGGCAGCAACGTACGCTTCGAAAGCAACAAACGCGTCACACTCCCAAAACTCGGGACAATGACGTATCAGGGTTCCCAGAAGATCATCGACATGATACTGAAACGGGATGACATCCGCATCGGCACTATTACGATCAAACGAGATGCTGTCGGAGAGTACTGGGCTTCGTTTGCCCTTGGAAGCATGAATCCGTTTCACGAAACGCTTAGCAAAACAGGAGCTATGTGTGGCATTGATCTGAATCTCATTGAACTGGTTAATGTCTCGGATGGTGTATCTGTACCGAACAGGAAGTTCCTTCGCGTATCAGCAGAAAAGCTGGCTAAGGAACAGCATAAACTGAGCCGTAAGTATGAATCCGCGAAAAAGGATAAACGTGACTATCGCATCTGCACGTCATACCAAAAGCAGAGAAGGGCAGTCGCTTATGCACATCGCAAGGTGGCAAGACAAAGGGATAACTACCTCCATTACATTTCCAAACAGCTCATCGAGAACCAAGATGTAGTTGTTGCCGAAAACCTGCAGGTACGTAACCTTGTCAAGAACCATAAGCTTGCCAGAGCGATCTGTGATGCAGGATGGCGTACCCTACTTACGCAGTTACAGTATAAGGCCAAGGAATATGGCAAAACTGTAATTCTTGTACCTCCGCAGTACACATCACAGACGTGCAATATATGCGGGTATGTTCTTAAAGGCGATGATCGTCTGACCCTGGCGGACAGAGAGTGGATGTGTCCCTCATGTCACACTCATCATCATAGAGATGTAAATGCAGCCACCGTCATTCTACAGCGCGCTTTGTCTCTCCTGGCATAAAAGGCATGATTACATCATAACTCGTTAAAGTACACACCCTGGTATGGCAACTCACCAGGCTAACAGCCGTCTAATTGGCGGGCCTCCACTTACGATTCTGCGGAATCTAAGCGAGCCTGCTGTATCTCGGTAAGTTGTGGCTCTCAGATGTGATTTTGGTCTGGGTCTCACAAGCTCCTGACTTTAGTCAGGAGTAGTTGACATTATACTCATAACTGTTAAGTATTGATTATGATTTTTCAATGTAGTAAAATAGCGGTGTTGAGCGTAATCAAAAGTTATATTCATAAATATGAGGTAATTAGATGGTATATGGATATGCGAGAGTAAGCACACATGGACAAGCCAAAGATGGAAACAGTCTTGAAGCACAGTCTCAGGAATTGAAAAGAGCCGGAGCTGATGAAATCTTTTCAGATGCTTTCACCGGTACCAAGACAGACCGTCCGGAGCTGGATCGTCTCATGGTTCAGATGCAGGACGGCGATACTATCGTTGTGACAAAGCTGGACAGAATTGCCCGAAACTTAAAGCAGGGCATAGAGCTTATAGATGAACTGAATGAGCGAGGAATTAAGGTTAATGTCCTCAATATGGGAACGATAGATAACACTTCCACCGGCAAGTTGATCCGGAACATCATGTTATCACTTGCAGAGTGGGAGCGTGATATGATTGTCCAGCGTACCCAAGAGGGAAAACAGATTGCAAAGAAAAAGCCTGGCTATCGTGAGGGCAGACCGAAGAAGTATAACAGAGCGCAGACAAGACACGCTCTTGATTTATTAAAAGATCATTCTTACAGTCAAGTTGTAGATATGACCGGCATAAGTAAGGCAACGCTGGTCAGAATGAAAGCAGATGCAAGGGAGGAATAAAAAATGGCAGGTAATAGGAGCTTGCACGCCGCTAAAAAAGAGAAATTTGACGAGTTTTATACTCGCAGAGAGGATATAGAAGCTGAATTATCGCACTATAAACCGTTCTTTGAAAATAAAGTGGTTTATTGTAATTGTGATGATCCTACATGGTCGGAGTTTTGGCAGTTTTTCGTGAGAGTGTTCCGTGATTGGAAAATAAAAAAGCTGCTTGCAACTCACTATGAATCGGATGAAAAGAACTATGCTTACAAACTGGAACTGTCTGAAGATACAAATGGGGATAGAAAAATAGACTGGAATGATGAACCGGTAATGACTCAACTTCCTTGTAATGGTGATTTTAGGAGCGCAGCTTGTATAGAACTTTTGAAGGAAGCTGATATAGTGGTCACAAATCCGCCGTTTAGTTTATTCCGTGAATATGTTTTACAGCTCATGGAATATAATAAGCAGTTTTTAATTATCGGTCCTCAAAATGCAATTACATATAATGAGATTTTTTCATTGATTAAAACAGATAAGTTATGGATAGGCTATGGCTTTAGAGGTGGTAATGCTTATTTCAGAGTGCCTGATGGGGTTGACACCTCGCATTTTGCAAAGGGCGTATACGATCCGGAAACAAAGCTGGTACATTTTAGAAACTGCACATGGTACACGAATCTTGATATAGATAAAAGACATGACCTTTTGGATCTGAGAGGAAACTATTACAGAAAAAGCGATTTTTATCATTATGATAACTGCGAAGGTGCCATTGAAGTGAGTAAAGTTGCCAATATTCCATGTGATTTTGATGGTATTATGGGTGTTCCCATAACCTTTATAAGCAATTATTCACCGGATCAGTTTCAAATGCTGGGATTAAGCCGTGATATGGACATTCCTGGAAAAACCGGAATGAAAGCAGAGTTTGTAGAAAAATATTTTGAGCAAGGGAATACCGGTCAGATATCAGAGGGGCATCCGGATCTCTGTTACTATGATGATGATGGAAAGACAGTTGTTCCATATAGGCGAGTAATGGTAAGACTCAAACATCCCGAAGAAAGGAAGTATAAAGATGAAGATTAACATGATGAAACTCCCGGTGCGAGAGCTTATAAAAGGCTTTAGCGAGGACGATACAACATCAAGAGTTGTTGCATGGGATGGTAAGCTGGATGTAAGGCCGGAATATCAGAGAGAATATGTTTATGATAATAACCAGCGAGATGCCGTTATAAATACAATCCTTAAAGGCTTTCCGCTGAATATTATGTATTTTGTTGATAGACAAGATGGTACTTATGAGGTTTTAGATGGTCAGCAGCGCATTATATCAATTTGCCGTTATGCTACCAATAGCGCAATTTCCGTCAAGATTCCTGCGGCAACGGGCGGATATAACACCGTAAACTTTCCCAACCTTTTTGATGAGGACAGCAAGCAGTTTCTTGACTATGAATTACAAGTGTATGTTTGTGAGGGAACGGACAAAGAAAAAACCGAATGGTTTCAGATAATCAATATTGCAGGAGAGGAACTTGAAAAACAAGAAATACTCAATGCAGTTTATCATAGCAAGTGGCTAACTGATGCAAAATCCGTTTTTTCTCGCCGTAACTGTGCCGCATATAAAAATTACGGAAAATATATGAATGGCGATTATATCCGTCAAAAATACCTTGAAACGGCTTTTACGTGGGCTACAGATGCAGAAGGTATTACCGGAAAAGATGCAGTTGAAACATATATGCAAAAGCACCGCCAGGACGATAATGCAAATGACCTTTGGAAATACTTTGAAGATGTTTTTGAATGGGTAAAAACTGTTTTTGGTAAGAAAGTCCTTCCGAGCATGAAGGGCGTAAAATGGGGATTACTCTACAACGAGCATAAAGATGATAATCTCGATCCAGAGCAAATTCAAGCCGATATGAATAAGCTGATGGAAGATCCGGAAGTCGAAAAGAAAGCCGGTATATATGAATATCTGCTTTCACATAGAACTGTAAATGATGAAAA
>JAUNAE010000335.1 GCA_030527765.1 Eubacteriales bacterium | reverse complement strand
CGATACAACTGGAATATCTGGGTTTTCTTCTGACAGATCACGTAATGTTATTCTGTTATAAAATCGAAATAAAGAAACGACTGGTCATCTGCGGAGGAGGTCATGTGGCAATTGCGGTTATTCGAATTGCCAAAATGCTGGAATTTCATATTACAGTGGTGGAGGACCGCCTGTCTTTTGCAGATGATGCCCGTCGGGCCGGAGCGGATCAGGTTCTGTGTGATGATTTTTCCAATGCACTTAAGACAATTTCCGGGGATTTGGATACCTGTTTTCTCATTGTGACAAGAGGACACAGATATGACGAACAATGTCTGGAAGTGATCAAAGAGAAACCGTTTGGCTATCTTGGCATGATGGGAAGCAGAAGGCGAACGGCGATGGTTCGGGAACACATGAAAGAGCAGGGCGTTTCGGAGAAAATTATTCAGAAGCTTCATGCACCGGTGGGACTGTCCATTGGAGCTGAAACGCCGGAAGAGATTGCGGTTTCCATTATGGCGGAAATCATTCAGTGTATGCATAGCAGTGCAGTCGGAAGTCTGTTTCCGGAAGAAATTGTGGAAGCATTGCAAAGGGAAGCAGATCAGCCGTCGGTTCTTGCAACGATCATGGAGCGTAAGGGATCAGCTCCGAGAAGCGTTGGCACAAAAATGTTGATTCAGAAGGATCGTCACTGTGCCGGTACCATCGGAGGAGGATGCGCGGAAGCGGAGGTGCTCCAGGAGGGACTTGCCCTTCTAAGGAGAGAAGATCGGATTTCCGTGTGTCAGATTTCCATGACTGCCCGGGAGGCAGAAGAGGAAGGAATGGTCTGTGGAGGCGTGATTACCGTACTGCTGGAGAAACTGACAGATGAGAGGAATAGGATATGATACAGGATATTGCACCACATAAATTACAAAATGAATTTCAGAAGGAATGTATCCCGGAGGGGAAGGATCTTGTTTTTGCATTCCGGGGGAGAGCGATTCTGCTTCATGAGGCAGAGGCAGAGATCGTACTTCCGAAGTATGAGGAGGTTTCCGGAAATGTGACGTTTCTTTTTCGACTTGATGACAGGAACTGCTTCCTTCTGGGGGAAGAGATCGAAGAGCCGGAAGGATATCGTTATGAAGAAATTTTTAAACTGCGGGGAAATAAAACAGGGCCGCGTCATCTGATTTTTGCAATATACACTGCAGAGCAGATTCACAGATGGATGAGAGATAACCGATTCTGCGGAACCTGCGGCATAAAGACTGTTCCTGCGGCAGACGAAAGAGCCATCGACTGTCCCTCTTGTCATCGAAGAATTTATCCGCGTATTCAGCCGGCAGTCATTGTGGGTGTGACAAATGGAGATCAGATTCTGATGACGAAATATGCCAACAGGCCGTTCAAAGATTATGCGCTCGTTGCAGGTTTTACAGAAATCGGGGAGAGCTTCGAAGAAACGGTTCGAAGGGAAGTCATGGAAGAAGTGGGGCTTTCCGTCAAGAATATCCGTTATTATAAATCCCAGCCCTGGGCGATGGCCGATGACATTCTTGCCGGATTCTACTGTGATGTGGATGGAGACACGACTATTCTCCTGGATCAGGAGGAATTAAAGGAAGGTTCCTGGTTTTCCAGAGAGGATGTCATTCTTCAGAAAGATGATTTCAGCCTGACCAATGAAATGATGATGATGTTTAAAAACGGCAGGGAACCAAAATAAAAGAAGGCGAAATAGCAAGAAAACGTACGAATGAACTTCGTAAAATGGTAAGCTGGGAATTGTTGGCATATTACAATTTATTCTGTCTTTTTAGGTGAGTTTATAGTATATTATTGGTGTCGAGGCTGAACATATGGAACTTCGACACGGGATACAGAAAAAACGACAAAGGAGAACACTTTTTTATGAAAATTACAGAAGATATCAAGTACGTAGGAGTGAATGATCATCAGGTGGATTTGTTTGAGGGACAGTACGACGTACCAAACGGAATGTCTTACAATTCCTATGTAATCCTGGATGAAAAAGTTGCAGTTATGGATACTGTGGATATTCATTTCACAGAGGAATGGCTTCAGAATATCGAAAAGGTTCTGGAAGGCAGAACTCCGGATTATCTTGTTATTCAACATATGGAGCCGGATCATTCCGCAAACATCGGAAACTTCATGAAGAAATATCCGGAGACGACCATCGTTGCAGACAAAAAATGTTTCGGCATGATGGATCAGTTCTTTGATCTTGCGGAAGGAACCAAACGTCAGGTAGTCAACAACGGTGAGAGCCTGACTCTTGGAAAACACGTTCTGACATTTGTATTCGCTCCGATGGTTCACTGGCCGGAGGTTATGGTAACTTATGACAGCACAGACAAAGTTCTGTTCTCTGCAGATGGATTCGGAAAATTCGGCGCTCTTGATGTGGAAGAAGAGTGGGACAGTGAAGCACGCCGTTACTTTATCGGTATTGTCGGAAAATACGGTGTTCAGGTACAGAACCTTCTCAAAGCAGCCGCTACTCTGGATATCCAGGTGATTTGTCCGCTTCACGGCCCGGTTCTCACAGAGGATCTCGGACATTATATCTCTCTGTATGACAAGTGGTCTTCATACACACCGGAGGAAGAGGGTACCGTTGTATGCTATACCTCTGTTTACGGAAATACCAAACAGGCTGCAGAGCTTCTTGCAGAGAAACTTCAGGAGAAAAACAGCCCGAATGTTGTTGTATTTGATCTTGCACGCTGCGATATGGCAGAGGCGGTATCTCAGGCATTTAAGTACAGCAAACTGGTTCTTGCTACAACAACTTACAATGGAGACATTTATCCATTCATGAGAGAGTATATTGATCATCTGACAGAGAGAAACTATCAGAATCGTACCGTTGCATTCATTGAGAATGGTACATGGGCTCCGGTTGCAGTGAAGGTTATGAAGAAAAAACTGGAAAATTCCAAAAATCTGAACATCCTTGAGGAAGCAGTGACCGTTAAATCCGCAGTGAAAGAGAATACAGTTGCTGAGATCGAAGCACTTGCAGCAAAACTTGCAGAGATTCAGTAAGATAATTTGCTGTCATCTCAGTCGGGAGCTAAATTCCCGACTGAGATTCGAATTTTAATATGCTAGACAAAAGCGGGGATTGTTGCTACAATATGTGTGGGTTTTGAAAAAAATCAGGTGATTTAAGCACCGATATGTATGAAAGGGGATTTTTATGAAGTTTTTCAGTGTATTTGATGAGGAATTCAAAGAGTATGGCCGTGTAGTAGAAGGTGTGGATACCGCAGAGATTCTTGATGCTCTTGCAAACAAGACTCCAATGCCGGAGACAGGTGTTGCATACGTTCCGGAAGAGCCGGAAATTCAGAATCTTGCATCCGCAGAGGTTGCTGCTAAGAGCCTTTTCGGTGGTGTGCCGGCAGAATTCGGATGGTGCAATGGACATAACACCAAACTGAACTGTCTGGAGTATCACAGATGCAGCGAGTTCAATCTTGGTGTAGAGGATTTTGTTCTTCTTCTTGCAAAACAGTCTGAGATCAAAGACTTCAAACTTGATACCGCATGTGTCAAAGCATTCCGTGTACCAAAGGGCGTTCTTGTTGAGGTTTATGCAACCGCACTTCATTACGCACCATGTCATGTAGATCCTGAGAAAGGATTCAAGACTCTCGTTGTTCTTTCTAAGGGAACAAACACTGACAAACCGGAGCTTGCTACAAACAGCCCGGAAGACCGTCTTCTGACAGCAGCAAATAAATGGCTTCTTGCTCATGCAGAATCTGCAGAGGCAGGAAATGGAGCATGGGTTGGCCTGGAAGGCGAGAACATCGACATTGCCGGTGATTTATAATATTTGAAGATTTCAAAATACCCGGAGTGACCTCCGGGTGTTTTTATGTGAAGAAAAATAAACATCATAAGGAGAAATTATATGAAACAACTTAAGGAATGGCTGATTATTACGGCTGCAGTACTTATCATTGCGGCAGCGGTCTTTTTCTTCCTTGTGCCAAGCCACGCATCCGTCAGCAGTATTTCCGGTCTGGCGATTGTACTTTCCAATGTGATTCCGCTTCCGGTTTCGGCGATTACCATGATTCTGAATGTCATATTGCTGATTGTCGGATTCCTGCTGATTGGAAAAGAATTTGGAATCAAAACTGTTTATACATCTATTTTGCTTCCGATGTTTCTGGCACTTTTTGAAAAAATTTTTCCGGATTTTCAGTCTCTGACAGGAGATGCGGCTTTGGATGTGGTTTGTTACAT
>JAUNAE010000334.1 GCA_030527765.1 Eubacteriales bacterium | reverse complement strand
AAATATATATCTAAAGAGTACTTGGAGGAACTGCAATATAATTCGCAAAGTAATATTTATTTTGGATATACGCTTGAGGAAGTAGAGCAAATCATAAATGGGGAAAAGTATATATTTACATTGGGGGAGGATGGAACAACAGTTGTACAATCGTTCTCTGAATATGATAACACTTTTGCTCAAGTAGTTAAAAATATAGCGGTTGGAACAGGTGTTATTCTGATATGTGTAACCGTTTCATTTGTTTCTAGCGGAGTGGGGGCGCCCGCAGCAGTATCAGCTGTTTTTGCTGCATCAGCAAAGAGCGGCACAATTATGGCGTTGTCTTCAGGTGCAATTAGTGGTGCGATTGCGGGGACAGTTGAGGGAATACAAACCGGTGATATGGATGCTGCACTGAAGGCAGCTGCCGTAAAAGGCAGTGAAAGCTTCAAATGGGGTGCTATTATCGGCGCAGTAACAGGTGGTGCATCAGAAGCTATAAAACTTGCTAATCCACAAGTTAGTACAGCTAATCATATCCCATCGCCTAGAGAAGCAGAGGAACATGCTCTGCTAAAATATTCGGGAAGAGAGCAAGTTTCATATTTGAATCAACAAGAGGTCGCCATTAATACACCAGGAGCTACCAGACCAGATATCGTTAGGGTAATAGATGATCATATAGAAGCAATAGAGGTCAAACGGTATAATCTTGAAAGTGAAAAGAGCTTAGGTACTTTGTATAGGGAGCTAAAGAGACAAGTTCAGCAGAGGATAATTGATTTGCCGTCTGATGCAACTCAAAGGATTGTTTTAAATGTAGAAAATCGATCATTTTCTGCAGAACTGGTATCAACTGTGGTAAATAATATTCAAAACAAGTTGTGGGATATTTACCCAAACATACCTGTTGATGTGATGTGGTGAGGTGCTTTATGAAGGTTATAAGTGATGATAAAAAAAGGGTCGTGAATATTGGAAATTCTGAATATTGGCATGCAGTTTTCTCTACTATATACGGGTGTATTGGGCAAAATATGAAGAAGTATCCGTTTGCGTCGTTTTTCTTGGAAACAGGTATTTGTAATTATGAGAACGGCTATCGAACAGCTAGAGATATTAATCATATCCGAGATTCATTGGCTAAGTTTAAACCAGAAGAAGCTGTCTATGATATTAATGACAGAAAGAAAAAAGCGCCATGGGAGGGGAAAATCAGTGAAGTCATAACTTCATGTGCTAACTACTATACAACAGCTGATGGCGGTGATTTGCTATATGAACTAGTTTGCATATTTTGCTATGCGCAGATTGCAAAAGTATCAGTACGAATGGAAGTATAGAGAATGATAGATACTCGACGGTTGAGACATATTGGTCCTACGTCAAGATTTAGCACAAAATAAAATGAGAATTTCTGCCAACTAAGCTGCCGGCAGAGCCATTACTCTCTGATACAATCGCTCATAGTCATTCAGAGACATGTAATCGCAGTGACTTTGGATGCGTACAGTATGATAAAAGGTTTCGATATATTCAAAGATCAGTGTGTATGCATGTCGATAATTACGGATTGAAAAACAACGTAGCCATTCACGTTTGTTGAGTGAGTGGAATGATTCTATGCGGGCGTTATTGTAAGAATAACCGGTGTGAGAATAGTTGCGAGTAATGCCTACTGTAGCATTGAACCAGCTTTCAGAAACATACTGACAGTCGCGATCCGTATGGATGATCAACGGTTGATCTGTATCTCTGGAGGCCTTCGCTTTCTCTATAGTGGAAATTACAGAAGATATCTCAAGTGTATCAGCTAATGTCCAGACAATGATTTTACGAGAATACAGATCCTTGATGCAGTTGAGATATACGAACCCATCAGTAGTCAAAATAAAAGTGATGTCGGTACACCAAACGTCATTTGGACGCTCTGGATTGAATTGTTCATCAAGTATGTTGTGAAGCTCTTTACTGAAGTCAGAGTCACGTGTGGTTGTTGCCCATAGTTTTAATTACTGGGCACGAATGCCTACTTTAGTATTAAGAAGAAAGGGAGTACAAGAATACGGATCGGGAAGAAAAATTCAAATCAATATCATCAAAGACGATAGCAAAAATTGCGTATAATACAGCAAGTTTCTACAAAGCTATTTTTGTGCAAGCGATACGTTTTGCCATTGCTGAGGAAAAGAGTGAAGGCTTTAATTTTAGCATGGCCAAAGATGAGAATGATATGCCAATGAATGTGGAAAGGCTATATCTAATTATTACGATTAATCATTTTTTGGAATCGGCAAAAGATCTAGAAGCATCACTTAAAGCAAAGGGGGATCTTCGCATTCAAAATGACTATAACGACTGGGTGAAAAAGACTGCGAAAAAAATACGTTATCTGCGAAATACGAATGAACATAATATTGACTATATCATTGGAAAAGGTCATAACCAGGATAAATTTGAAGTCAGCATAGATCATTTGAATATTAGAACGGACCAACAATCGACGATACATGTAGGAGAAAACCTATATGTAGGAGATGTTGAATTATTACCATTGTTACAGGAATTAAAGGAAAAACAGAATACTTTTATGCCGTTGCTGGAAGAAATCTTTTATGACTATTGGATAAAGTGATAATCGCTGTTATTCTCAACAGTTCTGAATATATACTGGTAATTGACAAGAAACCGAGTATAGATGTTTGTCAATATCTTTCCTGATGGTATAGAAGTAGGTAGAAAATAATGAGACTCTGGTCCGTACAGCATAAAAATGCTTACGATACAATGATCTCGACAGGAACCCTTCAGGCAGATGAAAAGTATGAGGTACCGTTTACAATTAAACTTTTATAAACAGTGTGAAACATATTGACAAACAGTGGTATTTGCTACTATATGCTGGAGATGGCACAGATACCGGTAATAGTATTCCAGGACAAGACATTGGTGAAGACAATCACCCTGACAGGACCGGATCACGGACGGAAGAACTTCGTGATTGAGGAAGAGCTGGGCGTGTCCATCCTGTATCTGAAGCTGCGTTTTGCCCAGACAGGCATGGAGGCGAAGACGATTCATCGGCTGCTGGAGTTAAGCCGGCAGATGGGGTATCAGAAAAATGAAGAGAATCCGTTGGAGGCGAATGTACTGATCCTGGATGAGTGTTCGATGATCGATGTGATGCTCATGTATAATCTCTTAAAAGCCATTCCTGATGACATGACGCTGATCATGGTGGGTGATACAGATCAGCTTCCCAGTGTAGGTGCGGGAAATGTGCTGAAGGATATTATTGCTTCTTAGAGGATACCGGTAGTGCGCCTGGTGCAGATCTTCCGTCAGGCTCAGGGCAGCCGGATTATCATGAATGCCCATCGCATTAACAGAGGGGAAAGTCTGGATCTCAGAGGTGGAAAGGAATCGGATTTCTTCTTCGCCGGTAGAGAGTCAAACGAGGATGTGGTAGAAACACTGGTGAATTTCTGTACCAGCAGATTACCGGCCTATTATCATGTGGATTCTGTGCAGGATATACAGGTGCTGACACCGATGCAGCGCGGAATCTGCGGGGAAGCGAACTTAAACCAGGTACTGCAGGAAGCCATGAATCCCACAGCTCTCTGTCTGCGCAGAGGCGGCACGCAGTATCGTCTCCATGATAAAGTCATGCAGATCCGCAATGATTATGATAAGGAAGTGTTTAACGGAGATATTGGTGTAATCACTAAGGCAGATCAGGAGGAGCGAGAGCTGACGGTCAACTTCGATGACAGGGGTGTGGTCTATGATGTGACAGAGCTGGATGAATTGACACTGGCCTATGCCACCACGATCCACAAGGCGCAGGGATCGGAATATCCTATAGTTGTGATGCCGTTTACCATGAGCCATTACATCATGCTGCAGAGAAATCTGCTCTATACAGGAGTCACCAGAGCAAAAAAGATACTGGTCATTATCGGGGAGAAGAAGGCACTGTCCTTTGCCATCCGCAATGAAACGACAACGGCACGGAATACAAAACTTGTCGAGCGGCTGCGGGATAGAACGGTTGCTGATATAGAGAAATCGAATGATACCTACGAAGAAGCCCAGTGGGAACAGTGTATGATGGTGGCTGAAGAGCAGGCTGGGTATGGGAGCAGCAGAGGAGACGCATGAAACCAAAATCAGAGAAAAGTTTAGAACTGTATCAGATCCTGTTAAAGCGAGGATATCCGGAGCCGTTTTGCGATGAGGTGACGAAGAACCTGAATACAGATTTTACAGCGCAGCGGATGA
>JAUNAE010000333.1 GCA_030527765.1 Eubacteriales bacterium | reverse complement strand
TTTACATTGATTTATCGGTGATACTGACCGTACTGACCTTGCCTACTCGACTCAATACCTGAAATAAAGCTTTCCTTACCCCTACTTTTTACCATAGGAATTGGCTTATCATATTTTTTGTTAGATATTTTCGGCATTGAACCATTTGTAATATTGCAGGCAATGGCTGCGGGATATTTGCCCTTGGCAATAAGTGGCTTATTATTAAGTCCGCAGGAAGTGATTTCCACCTGAGGAATACTTCCGTTGGCTTTAATTTCAATAGGCTCAGCACAAGCCTGCCTGCTGTAATCACTGCCGTGAGTTAATCTGTGATAGAATACATACCATTGACCGTCAATATTTTCAATACTTCCGTGAGTTGTTCCGATTGTGTTAAGACTATCCTTTTGACTTCTGTCATTCAGACCCACATCACCTGCCGAAACAATGGTGCCACCAAATTTAAAATCTCTGTCAGGAAATTTACTTGTAGCATAGCAAAGCTCGTGATTAAGCTGTGAGGAATAAATAAAGTAGTAAACATCATTTATTTTTCTGATTGATGAGCCTTCAAAAAATGCGTGACCCTCAAAATCAGTGTTCTTTACTTTTTCGGGAATGATACGAACAGCATCTGTTTTAACAGTCAGCATATCGTCACAAAGGGTAATCATATTGGCACCCCAAATACCGGGATTTGAGCACACCTCTTCTCTGGTTTTTCCGTAAATACTCTTAAAAGCGCTTGACGAAAGCTACCTTGCCGCTTTAGGTAAATACATACCGAACGGAAGTGTTGTGCCGTAATAAAGCCTGATAATGCCGTCATCGTTCATAACTGCAGGATCGAAGCAAACGAATCTATTAAAAATGGTTCCGTCCTCATATCTTACAACGCCGAGATATTCATATCTACCGTCAGGCGTATCGCAAACGGCAACGCTTATCGGTCCGTGGTAGCCGCCCTTCCCCTGATAACCAGAAAGGCTGTAATACAAATAATATTTTCCGTCATTACCCTGAACAACATCAGGAGCATACAGATAAGGTCGTTCTTCACTGTATAATGCATCTTGGCTTGCTCTGTAGTTGATGCCCTTGCTTGTCCAATTACTTAAATCGTCAATTGGTGCAGAGTAAAATTCGTAATCAAGAGTGCAATAGGTGTCGCCGTCAGCCTCTTCGTGACTGCCGAATAAATAAACTCTATCTCCAAAAATATGAGGCTCCCCGTCGGGGATATACACATCAAGTGGCAAAAAAGGATTAAATGCCTGTTTCATAATATTATCAAAACATCCTTCACAAATTTCGATTGCACCAAGTCGCTGCGCGACGGCCTGCCAAGGCTGTGGCGCAGTTTTTCTTTTCAATAAAAAAGGCAGTTGAGATGTCCTTTTTAAGTATTTATAGTTAAGTTACCACACCAAACTAAATACAAAGGAATCCACTGCCTATGCAAAGAATACCATCAAGTAATTCTACAAACAAGCAGTTTTATTACAATTCTCATGCACCTCCGTAAGTGGCTGTAGTTCCTATTTAAACATCACTTACGGAGGCTATTTTATGTTTGAACCTTATTTTGACAAGCTTCGTGACAATGCTATCTGCGCAATCGTTCCGAAGGAACTGCAGCTACCTATATCAATACAATAAAGCATTTTCTCAGAACCGTTAATAAACACCCTGATGAAGTAACATTAGATGATGCTAGAAATTTCTTGCTTGATAAAAAGAAGTCAGGATCTTCAGCAGCCACCTGCAATCAATACCACTCCGCCATCCGTTTCTTTTATAAGTTTGTCCTGAACAAGCCTTGGGATGGTGACTATGTTCCTCGTATGAAGAGAGACTATCACCAACCTGTTGTTCTCACTTTAGAAGAAGTAGAACGTCTGATCGATACTGCCAGAGAACCAAGGAACAAGGCTTTGATTGCTCTTATTTATTCTTCAGGTTTACGTATAAGTGAAGCTGTTCATCTTGCTCCCTCTGACATTTACATGAGTACTATGCAGGT
This sequence comes from Eubacteriales bacterium, assembly GCA_030527765.1. Next base: position 2,266 of record JAUNAE010000333.1, on the reverse strand, counting down.
ACATGTCCGTTATTCGAAGAATCATTCGGAACGCTGGACTGTCCTTTCACAACGTGCCTTAGATCTACTGATTGAGTACTGGCATTCTTGTAGTTTTAAAAGAGATAAACTTTTCGTTTCTACAATAGCTCCATATGCTCCATTAAAGACAAATGGCGCTGAAATCGTGATTCGTCAGATTGCTAAAGAAGCTGGTATTGAAAAGCGTGTGTATCCTCATCTGCTCCGCCACAGTTTTGCAACACACCTGTTGGAACAGGGAGTTAGTCTCGAATACATTCAGTCGTTACTGGGACATCGCAGTCCTGCTTCTACTTCGATCTATCTTCATCTTAGCAATAAATCCATGATGGGAATTCAGAATCCGTTGGATCATCCGAAGAAGAAAAAGCGCGGCAGACCGAGAAAGAATGGTGGTGATCAAAATGGCTGATCTCACGATTCAGCATGTATTTCAGCAGTTCTATCCCTCGTATCTGGAGAAGTATTCACCTTCAATAGCACAGCAGAAAGTTGCCAATGCTGTACTCTTTTGTAAAACAGAAGGTATGGGTATGAATCTTTCCGTTTGTCCAGAGTGCGATCACAAACTCATTCATTACAACTCTTGCAGGAATCGTCATTGTCCCATGTGTCAGGCACTCGCTACAGATAAGTGGATCGATCTTCAGCAAGAAAATGTTCTGGATGTTCCTTACTTTCATGCTGTATTTACGATACCTGAACAGCTTTATTCCCTGACATACTCCAACCAGAAACTGTTGTATGATGCGATGTATCATGCGGTATCTCTGACATTAAAGGAACTTTCAAAGGATCCCAAACATCTCGGTGCCGACATTGGATACATCTGCGTGTTGCACACCTGGGGATCTAAAATGAACTATCATCCGCATATCCATACCATTATCCTTGGTGGTGGACTGGATTCTTCTCGCAAGTGGAAAGATAAAGGAGATAAGTTTTTCTTTCCGGTCAAAGTCATGTCAGCTATTTTCAAGAAACATTATTTAGCGGAATTAAAACATCTTCGTGAGAATGATCTACTGGAATACCATGGCTCATCGGAACCGTATAAGAATCTCTATGCTTTCAAGGAATTGTTGGATATCTGTTATGAAACAGAATGGATTTCCTATATCAAAAAAGCTTTCAACGGTGCCCAGTCTGTCATTAAGTATCTTGGTCGCTATACACACCGAATCGCCATCAGTAATCGAAGGATCCTCAGCATGACATATAAAACTGTCACTTATAGCGTAAAAGATTATAAAAATCAGGGGCAGTGGAAAACGCTAACGATCCCCGGAGAAGAGTTCATTCGAAGATTTCTCATGCACGTACTTCCCAAAGGCTTCGTGAGAATCAGGCACTACGGACTTCTTTGCTGTCGTACAAAAAAAGGCAACATGACTATCTGCAGGAATCTTCTCGGATGTAAGCAATATCTTTCTAAACTTCGCGGAATGAATACAGAGCAGTTGATGAAGGCTCTCTACAATGTAGATATCTGCCAGTGTCCAGCATGTGGAGGACATATGATCTCAGCTTCACGCTTTGTTTTACACAGACGAGAATAGATTGTCTCAATCGAATAATTTTTCGAAAGTATCCACACCGGGGGCTTTATCGTCATGCCAACAAACATCAAGTCCTACGCGAATGACTCATACATTTCCATAAATGTTTGAAATCTATGGTAAAAGAAAGTAGTATTGAAATACCATAGTATGTCACTTAAATGTCGCAACTTGGTGCAATCTTGAAAATCGGGCTGCAAGTCCAACGAAAGGGCAGCTATCTTTGTAAGGTATGCTGTTTTTTCGTTGGCCTTGACCCCGATTGTTCACGAAACGATTTCAATGGAAGTTGCAACTCCCTGGTTTATTGAAAGTTGTATCTAAATCCATGGTGGCTCTGGTATCCAAACCAACTATCGCAGCCACCAGCATACCACCTTTCACAACAAATTGATCATGATATGAAGATTGTGAGAGTCTCGCCAGCAAACACTAAACATGTAGTTTTGAAGAACAACTTGGGCAGCGATATTATTCTGTTGTGCATAGTTCTTTATTTTCGCTTTCATGCTCATGGCCTTCGAACTCATAGCAATACCTCCAAATATGTTTTTATCTTGCAATATCGTGATTTTGCTCCAAAATAGTCTCAAAAAAATTAGATTGCAGATTTTTGAATTTTGGAAGTGCTCAAAAAGCCTTATTTTATGCGGCTTTCCGAGGTTTTGGTCCTATTATGACACATG
>JAUNAE010000332.1 GCA_030527765.1 Eubacteriales bacterium | reverse complement strand
GTTACTGGAGATTCAGGCATTTCTTACCCACAGTGATGCCTGAAGAGCCTTTTTTACTTTAATATGTCACTCTAACAATAATATTCGCACATTTCCTCATATACTTCAATTTTTATGTGTATTTTCCAGTTCTCACCATGTCAATTAACTGCTACATGTATTTTTCTTGGGTAATCAAAGTTTTTGAGGGGCTAAACTGTATCCATATTAGTGGACATTTTATAGCGTTTTTTGAGCCAGCCCCTCTCGACAAACCCTCAAACAGATCGACAAACTCTCAAAAATTTCGAATATCCAAAAAGTGCCCGGCCTGAAGTCCGAGCGAAATCTTCCTATTATATAAAAATCTACCGTTCAACAATTGCACCGAGGGAGTTCACCCTTCTTCTACAATTTAACGATTATCTGTAAATTTCTGATTTTTCTCACTTCATAGGTAGCCTATTCGTAGTTCGGATTTTACGTACTAGCCCCTTTTGCCCCGGCTCACCGCAATTCATGCCTCTCCGCACCTACAGCCTCTACCCTGCCGTGACAAACAAAAATTCTTATTACACTTTGTTGCAATACTGTCTGTGGTTTTGTATCAGCCGAAAAAGTATCAATTCACTTAATACTGAAATACTTTTCTTATGATACAATCCCCTACAGTAACTATCGCCTTTCATCCTTTTTGGGAGTATCATATGTCCCGCACAATCCTGATTACTGGCTTCCGCCCATTTAATACTGACTCTATCAATCCCTCTTGGGAGGCTGTTTCGCGTCTTCCTGATCAGATCGGAGACCTGCAGGTAAAGAAGCTGCTTCTCCCTGTTGAATATGAGACCGCTGCCCGTCTTGTCTGTAATGAGGCGCAGCATTGCGGACCGAACGGTACTCCTGCTGATTTTGTGCTCTGTGTCGGACAGGCCGGTGGCAGAAGTGCTGTCACGCCAGAGATGCTGGGCATCAATCTGCGTTATGCGGAGATTCCGGACGAGGCCGGTCGTCTCTGTAAAGATGAGAAAATTGAAGACGGTGGTCCTGATGCTATCTTCAGTACGCTTCCTGTAAGAAAGATGGCTGCTGCAATCTCAGCTGCCGGTATTCCAGCAAAGGTATCTCTCTCGGCCGGGTCCTTTGTCTGCAACGATGTGATGTACGTTGAAGTTCTGTAATTTCTTGTAAGCATAAACAAGCACCTGACTGTCTGTGATTTCAGACCGTCAGGTGCTTGCTTAGATTGTGTCGTTATATTTGATTTTTGATGATGAAATCAGATGGATTTTGCCACTTCATTTGCATCCCAGACAGCGGTAAGGATATTGCCTACATGACGACCGTCTCCTACTTCATATACCTCAAAGCCATTTCCCAGAAGCTCTTCACGAATTGATGGCAGTGGACGGAAACCGATTGCTACAATAACTGTATCTGCTTCTACTGTCTTTTCTGTCCCGTCTTTTTCAGTCACGACGGCGCCTGTTTCGTTGATTGCTGCAAGGCGTGTATCTGTCAGGATGGATGTCTTTTCCTTCTCAAAGTAGTCAATAAGATAGCTCTTGTTCGGATGCGGTACGGCTTCTCCGGATGAAAGAATAGATCCAAGCGCCTCTACGATTGTCACATCCTTTCCTTCCTGAATCAGCTCCATTGCAAGCTCGCAGCCAACCAGTCCGCCGCCGACTACAACGACCTTCTGTCCTATCTTCTTTTCTCTGGAAAGAACGTCCAGACAGGATAAGGTCTTCTCGCTGTCAATTCCCGGAAGATGCGGCATAAGCGGCTTAGATCCGACACTTAAGACAACTGTATCCGGATTCAGTTCCTTGATGGATGCTGCATTCAGTTCCGCATTCATATGAATGTCGATTCCGAGATTCTGTAATTCTCTCTGATACCAGGCATTCAGCTCGCGAATTTCACATTTGAAATCATGTGCGCCTGCCGGAATCAGATTACCGCCCAGGCGGTCTGTCTTTTCATAAAGCGACACATGATGTCCGCGCAGTGCTGCGGTACGGGCAGCTTCCATACCGGCTACACCACCGCCCACGATAACAACCTTCTTCGGTGTTAATGCCCTTGTAATCTCTGTTCCGCATCCACGGTCAACCGACGGATTGACTGCACAGAATGCTTCTTCACCTGTGGCAAGCAGTCGATGTAAACAGCCCTGGTTACATCCAATGCAGGGTCTGATTGCTTCCGGCGTTCCCATTTCCACCTTTTTCGGGAAATCCGGATCAGCCAGTGACGGACGGCCAAGTGCGATGCCATCAATCTTGCCGTCTGCAATTGCATTTTCTGCAAGATCTGCACTTCCCATTCTGCCGCCAAGAATAACCGGAATATGCACAGCTTCTTTGATTCTTGCTGCAAGTTCAATTGCATATCCACGCTTAATATACATCGGCGGACATGCATAATAGAAGGATTCATAGATGCCGGTATCTACGCTCAGCGCATCAAATCCATAGCTTTCTAACAGCTTTGCGATCTCGACCGCTTCCTCCAGTGTTCTACCGCCTTCTTCGCTTCCATCAATCGATGCATGATCCAGATCCTTGACAAATGCTTTCATTCCCAGACGAATTGTAACCGGATAATCCTGTCCGCAGGCTGCCTTTACCGCCTCCAGCGCCTCTTTTGTAATTCTGAGACGATTTTCCAGACTTCCGCCGTACTCATCTGTACGATGATTCGTTAAGCTCATCGCAAACTCATCAAGAAGGTAACCCCAATGTAAAGCGTGAATTTCCAGACCTGCAAATCCGGATTCTTTGCATAGATTTGCAGTTTCTACAAAGTCTTCAATCTTTAAGCGAATCTGTTCCTTCGTCAGCTCCGGAGCGATAATATCCGGATTTGCAAACACCGGAATAGCAGACGGAGCATAAACACCTGCGTAATTTCGGCCTACACCAAGTGTAATCTGTGCAAATAATTTGGCACCGTAAGCGGCTGCACGGCGATTGAGCTCCAAAGATGTCTTTCTAAATGCAACCGGATCATTTGTCGGATACGGGCTAAGCGGATTGAATGCATCCACATGTTTATCTGAGGAGAAGGCACCTGTATAGATCAGTCCGAAACCGCCCATAGCACGACGCAGATAATACTCAATACCTTCCCGCTTAAATTCGCCTGACGGATAATTAGTAAATCCCGGAGACATCGGTGCAACACAAAATCTGTTCTTAATGGTGACACTGCCTATTTTCATAGGCTTACAAAGCTGCTCATACTTCTTCATTCTGCATTACCTCCCTGAGAATGCTATTGATTTTTATTAATCGATCCAACGTTGAATCATGCACAAATTCAACTATTATTCTCTCTGAAATCAGAATATCACTGCTTTAATATATATCAAAATACATGTTTTATATGATAATATATACCTGCAGAGTATAGGCAAATACACGTCAGAATAGTCGAGGATTTTGTTTTGGATATCAGAGTTTTAAAGTATTTTCTTGCTGTTGCAAATGAAGAAAGCATCTCAAAAGCAGCTAAAACACTGCATATCGCCCAGCCTCCACTTTCTCGTGAGATGAAAAAACTGGAGCAGGAAGTCGGCAAACAGCTTCTGATTCGAGGATCAAAGAGAATCACCTTAACGGAAGAAGGACTTCTTCTGAAAAAACGTGCACAGGAAATCATCGATCTTCTGCAGAAAACAGAGAATGAATTATCCTGTGATGAGGGAGATGTTGCAGGAGACGTGTATATCGGATGTGGTGAAACTGACTCGATCTTCTATTTTGCGCAGGCAGCGAACAATCTGAAGAAACGCTATCCGGGCATTCGTTATCATATCTACAGCGGCGATGCAGAGCAGGTCACCGAAAAGTTAGATAAAGGCTTAATTGATTTTGGATTATTGATCGGATACCGAGACCTGAAAAAATACAACTCTCTCAGGCTTCCTGTAGTTGATACATGGGGCGTGTTGATGCATAAGGACAGCCCGCTAGCTGAAAAAGACAGGATCACTCCTGAAGATTTATATGACTGCCCGCTTATCCTTCCTTATCAAACTATACAGTCAGATATTTTTGAGCACTGGTTTGGATCATCTGAATTCAAAAATCACATCATGGCCACTGCTAATCTGATTTATAATGGATCGTTATTTGTTAAGGCAGGATTTGGATATGCTCTGACTCTTAATAAGTTAACTAATACAGGTGCGGAGAGCGAACTCTGCTTCCGGCCTCTGTATCCGGAGCTTACAACAGAACTTGATATAGTCTGGAAGCGACATCAGGTATTCTCCCATTCTGCCAGGATCTAT
>JAUNAE010000331.1:3711-4293 GCA_030527765.1 Eubacteriales bacterium | reverse complement strand
AATTTATTCTTAGTTGACTTCAGCAGATTCTTATCCAACCAATTTACTTTGTATCCGGTTTCATAATACTTATCGTGCATCTCCTGAATAGATTTAATATCAGGTTGAATTTCTCTCCATTTCGATTCAGCCTGGATTTTCCATATAAACCTGGTCTTCAGATTCGCAACGAATATACCAATTGCAATCACTGAAGCACTTATAAGAACAGCAACTATATATTTATCCACTGTTAACTCCGTCTCCTCTTCTTAGTTCATTATCACGTAACAACTTCGTTGCTACATGAGATAGGTCTGTTTTTCTCCTGGAAAAAGATAAGCACCAACCATTTTAGATTGATGCCTAAATGTATTAATAATCTAAATTTTTTTTGGGCAAGATCCAATTAATGAAAATGCTACAAATCCAAATCTCAATATTACGAAGCCAGTTATGACCGATATTTTTCTAAAGTCTACCCTAAAATCCAATATACTAATTTCAATTGTATAAAAATATATCTTAAGGTATCATCCTCTCCATTTCAAATTCTGCCTATCCATTATATTCTCTAGTGTATGGAATGAAAGGAATATGTTT
>JAUNAE010000331.1:0-3701 GCA_030527765.1 Eubacteriales bacterium | reverse complement strand
CATCCAAAGGATGATCCTCACTCTAAGACGTCTCCAGTCTCTTTACTAGTAGTTCGGCCACAGTTGTAGCAATTAATCGTATCCTCTTGATCACTCAATGTTACATAAAGATACCGCAGCAATTATCGCAAGATTTAATGTTATAAAGATATTGTTCATTGAATCTCTGCGCTGACTTATGGAGTTTGCCATATCTACACATGTCTGCCATTGAACAAGTATCATCTCCGTTTTATCTTCCTGATTCATGACTCCTCCTAAAATTCCTGTGACAGAGACACTCAGTGATCATACTAATTCATTTATATATAATGTTAGTTTTACTCATTCCCCCACTCGAACGTTTCTCTCCCCGCTCCGAGTTCAAAGTGATATTTCCCAATTCCAAGATCTGCCCTTGAGAAGGCACCTTCCTTGTATGTCATTGAAACCTGATTTCCCTTACCGGAAATCTTAAATGCCTGACGATTAATGGCAGTAGGTGCAAGAAGCACCGCCTCTACTCCTGCCTTAAACCAATCCGGTGCCTCTCCGTCGTATCTGCTGATTTCGGCAGCTGTTTTGGATTTATGAGGTTTTCCCTGATTTTCACCGTATCCGACAACTACGATGCCGATAATCTTTTCCTGTCCTGTTTTGACTGCATTCTTTTTCACATTGCTGCGGCTGAACATGCCGCCGATCCACCATGTGTTCAGGCCCAGTGTCTGTGCATAGAGCATCAGATCTGCGCTTGCGTATCCGAGCTTCTCTTCTGTTTCGGGTGCATCCGGACCGGCAAGGATGAAATAGTTTTTGACATTTTTTGCCATCACGAGCTTCACGATTCCGGGAATTCCTTCTGTGTTATCGGTCACAAGGCTGATGTTTATCCCGAGCTGTTCGTTGTTGGTGTTCACTCTGTCATTTAACTGTTCTATTACTTCCTTGGATAACGGAAGGTCTTTGTATTTGCGTACTGTATGTCTTGCGCTCATTGCTTCTTTGAAATTCATATTTTTTGTTTACTCTCTTCTTTCCGGCTTATGGATTTAAGCCTAATACCTTGCGGATATCTTTCTCTGCTGCGATCGGATATATATCTTTCATGTAATTTAAAATATGTTCTGCGGATGAGTTCGGATTCTCTTTGTATGCGGATGTCACATGTTCATATCCCCAGAGGTGTTCGGGCATGGAATAGATCGCCACATTCCATCCGTAGGGCTTGCCTTTCTTGTTGATTCGCTTTTTGAAATCTCGCATGCACAGATAGGTCTTCATCTGCAGGTCTGTGATGGTTCCCTCGAAATTCTTCTCTCCGTCTTTCCCGAAGCCGGCCTTTTTCTTGATCTCGAATGAGTATAATTCTGTATCCGGATCGTCTGCGAAGAGATCCATAATTTTCTTTTGGCGCATGCTTGCTTTTTCGTCGTCCCAGAGCGCATCAAAGTCGTAGCCGTCCCGTCTGGCATTTGCAAAATACGGAAACCACTCCCTCGAGATGAAGCCGGCTTTTTTGTTGAAAAATTTGCCGTAGGCAATTTCTCCGGATCTTGCGATGAGTTCTCTCCAGATCCAGGGATCTCTCTCGGGATCCTCGCTCCACCAGTACTCGGGGACTGTCCTCTCTTCTACGGAGAATCCGGGGATTTCGTTTTTGAACAGGGGAAGAAATCCGATTTCGTTGATATATTCAGTTAGTTCGTCGACTGTATGGAGGCAGTAGGGATCGTCCTCTGAGACTCCGTACATTATCCATTCTCCGCCTTCGTTTGCCATAATCGTTCCTTATTCTGAATAGTTCTTCTGTGGCTAATTGTTTGATGAACGCTGTTAAGCCAATAGATCCGCTGTATTGTGAGCAGCGGATATATGAGATCTACTGTGATCAGTATTCTTCCAGTGCCTTCCGGAGCATTTCCCGGTAGGTATCTTTTATCTCTGTGGGTGCTTCGATACGGATCGCTCCGTTGAATCCGAATACCCAGCGATAGAATGTCGGGCCGGCACATACTTTTACTTTGACGCGGAACTGCTGATCTGAAATCATCCTGGTGCGAACTTTGGCGCCGAAGCGGTCAATGATCGATTTCATCACGTGGTTCTCACATAGGAGTGTGACTTCGGTCGTATCCTGTGTTGCGAACATCCTAAATACTTCCTGTGTGTATTTAGATATGTCGTAGTCTTTGGGTTTTGTCAGTATCTCGTCTTTGAGGAGCTCGGGCTGCTGTTTGATGCGGTCCACGCGGAAAATTCGAACGTCCTCACGTTCATCGCAGTAGCCGATCAGGTAGTAGAAGTCACCGTCCCAGATGAGGTCAAAGGGACTGACTGTGTAGGGATCACCGTTGTTCTTTAATATCTGCTTTTTCTTACCGTCATAGTCAAAATACAGGAAAGAGATCTTTACATTTGTATTGATTGCTTCATTGATTGCATCGACGATGTAGTATCCCTTCTCGTTTTCCGATTTTGCTCTGCCGGAAATGTGAATAGTCCTCTTCAGTCTGTCGGCATCGTTTGCACTTGCAAGAGAAATGAGGCGTTCGATCAGATCCCGGCTTTTCTTCTCGGTAATGAACTTGGAGGACTGGACTGCATCGATCAGGATCTTTAATTCGGGAATGGAAAATGTTCGATCCGCCAGGTAGTATTCCCAGGCACGTCTGCGCACGCCGACAATATCAAAGCCTGCTGCCTGAAGAAGTGCTATATCGGACGGCACTGTTGTTCTGTGCATATGGATCTGATGCTGTTCCTGCATCTTATCCATAATTTGTCTGGTTGACAGCGGATGTTTTTCATCTGTCTGCGATAAAAGGATCTGGTACAGGTACAGTAATCGCAGTCTGGGATCACGCTTATCGACCTTGTTCTGAATAAAAAACTCGTCTGCGGTATCCGGTTCTGCGGCATTCTCCTGCACGACCATCTCTTTTGTATCAGCTTTGACAACGTCTGCTATGACCTCCGCCGCGATTTTAGTCCCGGTTGCATTCGGATGGCATCCATCCTCTGCATACAGATTCACTGTATCTGCCATCTCGTAAAAGGCTTTTCCGACATCTGCAATAAGGCAGTTATTCCGGTCCGCCGCCTCATGATAGGACTCATACATCCGGCGAAACATCTCATCGTAGTCCATACCAAATGCAAGCAGCTGTTTCCCGCTCTTTTGGTAAGCCCAGGTTGCATATAAAATCGGTTCTGCACCATTCTCCCGAATCTGCTCGCAGAGCCTGCTGACATTCGTCAGGAACTTTTCCCTTGAAGTGATCGGGCCGTTACTCATTTCCTGCAAAATAACGTAGTCCCATTTTTCATTTTGAAGAGCTGCCTGCGTCTTCTCCCCCATCTTTGTACCGGGATTTAAGTGTTCTGCAAGACGAGCTCCGCCGCGCGTGTGGTGAACTACTTCCGCACCGGTTAACTCTGCCAGAATGGCAGGCAGATCATTGGTAAATGTAAAGCTGTTGCCCAGCATTAAAATACGCATACCGGAAAAGTCCTCTCAGTCATAAACCATCGTTATTGTTTCGATTCATAAAATACACAATTAAAAATAATTATATCCCGAATCTCGTACAATATCAATTTTATGCTGTCGGCTGTAGGCGACATCTCGTGCATATTCGGTGATAAAACATATATATTTTTCCAATAAAACCTGCTAAGAAAAGTCAAGCGTAAATTACTTTTCCAAGCAGGTTTTTCTT
>JAUNAE010000026.1 GCA_030527765.1 Eubacteriales bacterium | reverse complement strand
AGGTGCATAAAAATGTTTTTGAGTATTTGTGCAGTTTGTCTGGACGAAAAAGGAGGGCCATATCTGATGGTGCAAACTACGAAAAAAACAGGCAGTTTACGCTTACTTTCGATTTGTGTGAACAAATACTGATATATTCTGTTTATTGTAATTGTTTCCGTGAGTTCAGAATGATTCCGCTGTGAATCTTTGTTGTAAATTCTCGAGTTTAACGAAAACATTTAACTGAAAAATATTAAATGCATGTAATCGGGCAAAGGGAGGATTATATGGGCAAGAAAAGAACAGGGCTTTGGCGAGGGCTGACAACGACAACTGCAGCAATGTTAGCAATTTCAGTTGGCGGAACTGCAATTGCAAATGTGAATGCAGCATTTATCAACTCCAGACTTGGAACATCAAACTACAAAACGGTTGATAAAGCAGATGGTGAGACTGTTGATACGAATTACTTTAAGTCAGAGTTTTCTTCTACAACGGAATTGGTGGAGGCAAAGACAGCACTTGCAGAACAGATTTCGGAAGAAGGATCGGTTCTTCTGAAGAATCACAATGGGGCATTGCCGATGGACAGTTCCGCTGAAAAGGTAACTTTATGGGGAATGAACTCTCATACCCCGACACTTGGCGGAATGATCGGTTCCTCTACTACAGTGGATGAAGAGGGCGGACAGGTTGCATATGATTTGGAAAGGGCGCTTACAGAGAAAGGATTTGCACTGAACCAGACAATGATTGATCTCTATTCCAGCGAGGCAGCACTGGCCTATGCGAGACAGGGATTTGGACAGACCGGTCACGGACTGAGCCCTTCCTTTGGTTCGACCTATGAAGAACCGAGTGTGTATCCTGTAGGAGAGATTCCTGCATCTTTGTATGATGATGACATTCTCGCATCCGCAGATGATACCACTGCAATTGTCGTACTTTCCAGAGACAGCTCAGAGGCGGCAGATTACGGAACCGAAATGGAGAATGGCACAGAGGGAGACAGCTTCGAGAGAGTTTTCGCCCTGTCAGATTACGAACGTGAGATGATTGCTTTGGCAAAGGAGCACAGCACGAAGGTGATTGTGCTGATCAATGCAATTAATACCATGGAACTTCAGGAATTAAAGGATGATGAGGAAATTGATGCGATTCTTTGGGTTGGTGAGCCGGGAGTCAATGGATTCCTCGGAGTTGCAGATGTGCTGAACGGAACAGAGAATCCATCCGGTCATCTTCCGGACACATATGCTTCAAATTCTGCATCAAGCCCTGCTATGGTGAATTTCGGACTGTATCAGTACAGCAATTCGACCCAGAGCGATGATCCGGTTCTGACAGAAACCAACAAGGCTGACTGGTATGTTATTGAATCTGAAGGAATTTACAGCGGTTATAAATACTATGAGACAAGATATGAAGATGAAATCTTAAACAGAGGAAATGCGACTGCGGCAGAAGGGGCAACAGACGGAGAGTCCTGGAATTATGAGGAGGAGATGACATATCCATTTGGTTATGGACTTTCCTACACCACATTTGAACAGACACTGGATTCTGTAGATGTTGTCATCGGAGGCGAGTCTAAGGCTCTGGTTACGGTTAAGAATACCGGTGATACTGCCGGTAAATCGGTAGTACAGCTGTATGTACAGGCACCATATACCGAAGGAGATCTGGAAAAAGCATCCATTCAGCTTGTAGGCTTTGCAAAAACAGGAATTCTGGATCCGGGACAGACAGAGACCGTCTCTGTAGACTTTGATGCTCAGTATTTTGCCTCCTATGATGAGGATGCTGTCAAAGAGAATGGGACAGCTGGTGCCTGGGTTCTGGACAGCGGAGATTATTATTTCGCAATCGGAAATGGTGCTCATGAAGCCTTGAACAACGTGATTGCAGAAAAGACGGGAGATACGGAAGCTATTGTTGCAATTACAGAGGATGAGATCATCTCTGAAAACTGTGTTTCTGTATGGAATCTTGAAAATACGGATATGGAGACATACTCCGAGAATGTAGAAAACAAACTTGAGGATGCGGATATTAATAAGCTGATCGCAGATACAGTAGAGTATACAACCCGTGAAGACTGGACAAAGGGCTGGACTGAGGTTGAATCTATTGACCCGACAGAGGAAATGATGAAAGGGCTTACAAATAGTCGTTATTCATTAAGTGAAAATGGCGAGGGTACTTCCTGGGATGTGGATTCAGGATTGAAGCTGATCGATTTCATTATTTTAGATGAAGATGGAAACTATGAAAGTGTTATTGATATCGATGATCCAATGTGGGATCAGCTGATTAATCAGATTTCCCTTGACGAAGCAATTAATTTTATCGAAAAACATGGAGATGATACAGAGGCAATCAACAGCATTATGCTTCCGTTGACTTATGAGCAGGACGGACCTCTGGGAATTACCTATGATCAGGTTGGCGGCTATTATGTTCGCTGGAACGCTGATAACAAAGATGAGGCAACTTATGTAAGTGAGAGCGATGATCAGGCCACAACATCGATGAACACTATGCCGCTGGAATCCATTGTGGCAGCAACCTTTAACAAAGAACTGGCAAAAAGAGAGGGCGAGCTGATAGGTGAAGATGGTCTCTGGGCAAATGTTAATGCCATGAATGCCCCGGGCTTAAACATTCACAGAAACCCATATAATGCCAGAAATCATGAGTATTACTCAGAAGATCCAATGCTGACAAGCTATATTGGAACTGCTTTCTGCGAGGGTGGAAAAGAAAAGGGCAGCATGATGCTTGTAAAGCACCTTGCATTCAACCACCAGGAGCTGAATCGTTCCGGTATCTCAACATTTGTGAAGGAGCAGGGGGCACGTGAAAACGAGCTTCGCGCATTCCAGCTTGCCATGAGCAGCAATCAGGCAATGGGAGCTATGACCGCATTTAATCGTCTGGGAACAGATTATTCAGGAGCTCACAAAGGTCTGTTGGAAGGGATTGTCCGTGAGGAATGGGGTCATACAGGTGCTCTTGTAACGGATATGATCAATGGTGCAGATTATATGAACTGGCGGGATGTTGTGTTTGCAGGCGGCGGAAACTGCCTTACCACCTCTGCTTATGATACATCTGAGATCGGAACTATGGCAAATGCAAAGGCACAGATTGCAAAGGATACAGAATTCCAGCTTCAGATGAAGCAAGGCATTAAATACTGGCTGTACAATCTTGCATCCAGCAGTGCCATCAATGGATTGTCATCTACAACAGCGGTTCAGTATACCATGGTTTGGTGGCAGTATGCACTTATTGCAGTTTGTGTATTCTTTGGAGCATTAACAGTTATCTTTGCAGCCTTTGGCGTTGCCAACAGACGTAAAGCCGGAAAGGAGTCGTAACATGAAGCAGTTTTTGGAAAATAAAGCATTCGGTTTTTACGGAACCTTATGTGCAGCAATCTTGTCTCTTGCGGCAATGATCGTTTACCGGGGAGTCCTGTATCGTATGCCGGTCGTGTTCGCACTGTTGGGAATTACCGTAGTACTTACTGTTCTTGCGGCATTTCTGTCCGGAAAGAAATGGGAGGTTCTGAATTATCTGGCAAGCGTAAATGCAGTATTGACAGCGTGCGCAGCAATAATCGCAGTAGCTTTGATGGTCAATCAGGTAGCTTATGTAGTGAGCGGACTTGATCCGATGAAGACGATTATGTCTTTCGTCGTATATGAAATTCTGGCAGTGATTGCCCTTCTGATCAATCTCATTTCCTCATTTGGATTCTATACAAAGCAGTAAGAACATTGAGCGCTTTACAATAGTAAAGCGCTCTTTTCAAGTAACTGCTATTGCGGTAATATAAAAACAGTCAAAAATACGCAGGACACCGGTATCTGGTTATTATATTACAACACGCAACGGAGGAATTTATGTTACGCATTGCAATTGTCGAGGATGATCCACTGTATCAGCAGGAATTACAGGACTATTTAAGCACTTTTGAAAATGAGAAATCGATTGAGATGGAAGTCTCACTGTTCAATGACGGGGACATGATTTGCAGGCAGTACAACTTTGACTTCGATATTATTTTGATGGATATCGAAATGAAGTTTATGGATGGGCTGTCTGCGGCAAGATATATCCGTGACAGGGATGAAGAAGTTGTGATCATTTTTATTACAAATATGCCGCAATATGTTATGAAGGGATATGAGGTGGAAGCACTGGATTATATTCTAAAACCGATTGATTATTTTTCTTTTTCCCAGAAATTGGAGCGTGCGATCAATCGCATGAACCGAAGAATAGAGAAATCTATTTTGGTCAATGTGAAAGGCGGTATGAGAAAAGTTTCGGTGAATCTGATCCGCTATATTGAGGTGAGAGATCATGATCTCATATACCATATGAAGAAGGAGCAGATTTTCTCCAGGGGAAGCTCGATGCGTGCAGTCGAAAAGCAAATGCAGGAGGGGCAGTTTTATCGCTGCCATAACTGCTATCTTGTGAATCTGAAATACGTGGAAGCTTTTGTAGACAACGAAGTGCTTGTGGATGGTGAGAGGGTATTGGTCAGTCGTTCGAAAAAAAGAGGACTTATAGATGCCTTGAATGATTATATTGCTGAGGAACGAAAATAATGAAAATTGATCTTACCAATACGCCGGGAATGCTGTATGGAATGAATTACTGCGTTGCGCTGGCAATCTATATTCTGACAAATAAGAAAAGATACAGCAGGGAAGTGACTGCGGTCATATTGATCGCATATACGATACTGATGGAGAGTTGGATGTATCTGACAAGAGATATTCCGCAGCAGGTGTTCCTTATCTGTGTTTCCATCACGTTTACAAGTATGCTGCTGATTGTTTACGGACTTTGCAAAATATCAATTCTGCTGTCACTGTACTATGTTTTGAGTGCTTACCTCCTTGCGGAATTTGTAACTTCACTACAGTGGCAATTGGTTTATTTCTTCTGGGAAAATATGAGAGAGAAAAGATCAATCCTGCTTCTGCCATTGAGTCTGGTATTTACATTTCTCATTTACTATTTCATTCTTCGAAAAGAAAAACAGCTGCGGTCAGGGAAACGTCTGGCAGATTTGAAAGTCAGGCAGCTTTTGCCGCCGGTCACGATTTTTTTAATTGCGATGGTCATGGGAAATATTAGTTATTTGTACAAAAACACGCCATTCAGTTCCAACTATGTGCAGGAAATCTTTATTATTCGAACTCTGGCAGATCTGAGCGGAATGGGAATGCTTTTTGTCAATCATATGCAGTTGTGTACTCTGAAAGCAGAACTTGAGTATCAAATGAAAGAACAATTGCTCCAGACACAAAATCAAATCTATCAGATGTCAGAAGACAGCATTGCTCTGGTGAATCAGAAATACCATGATTTGAAGCATCAGATTGCTTATCTGAAGAAAGATATTACAAGCGAAAAACGTCTGGAGTCTCTGGAAAAGCTGGAATCGGAGATCAAAAGCTACGAAGCACAGAATAAAACGGGAAATAAGGTGCTGGATACGATTCTTACAATGAAAAGCATTCAGTGTCAACAACAAAATATTAAATTCACATGTGTGGCAGACGGGGCACTGCTTGAGATGATGGAGGACATGGACATTAACTCTATGATGGGCAATGCACTGGATAATGCGATCGAATCTGTTCTTAAAATTGAGGACATGAATAAACGCATGATTCACATGGCAATTTCAAAGCAGAGGGCTTTTATTTCCATCTGTGTTGAAAATATATGCGGTGAAGAAGTGAAACTGATCGACGGTCTTCCGGTAACGAGTAAGGACGATCGAAGAATCCATGGATATGGTGTCAGGAGCATTCGCAGTACAGTAAGAAAATATGGAGGATCTATGCGCATTCACACAGAAAACAACTGGTTCGAGCTTCGTATTCTGATTCCATATGTGGAAAAACAGGATTAAGACAGGAACTATTGGGGCAAAACACATAAGAAAATAGAAAGAGACGCAGATGAATCAATATCAAAAAATAGTAGAACAGATGTCTTTGAAGGAAAAAGCAGCTCTGCTCACAGGAAAAGGAATGTGGAGAACACAGAAATACGACGCCTATGGGATACCGGAGCTGATGTTGTCAGACGGTCCTTCCGGAATGAGAACGCAGGAAGGAAAGGGAGACTGGCTGGGTATTAATAAGAGCATGCCGGCTACGTGCTTTCCGTCGGGAGCGACCATTGCCAATAGCTGGGATTTGAGCATTGCAGAAGAGGTGGCGAATGCGATCGGAGAAGAAGCAGCCAGCTTTGGGGTTAATGTCGTTCTTGGACCCGGAGTGAATGTGAAACGAAGTCCATTGTGCGGAAGAAATTTTGAATATTTCAGTGAAGATCCGTATCTTTCAGGAAAAATGGGAGCTGCTTATGTCCGAGGCATTCAAAAAAACAAAGTTGCAGCGTGCATGAAGCATTATGCGGCCAACAGTCAGGAAACAAGACGTATGGCAAATGATTCTGTTATGGATGAAAGAACGCTTCGGGAAATTTATACCTATGCCTTTGAGCTTGCAATTAAGGAGGCAGCACCGAAGGCAATTATGTCGGGGTATAACAAAGTCAATGGTGTCTATGCAAATGAGAATAGATATTTGCTGCAGGAACTTTTACGAGAAGAATTCGGTTTTAATGGTTTTGTCGTTTCAGACTGGGGCGGAAGCAACGATCATGTGGAAGGTGTGAGATGCGGCAGTCATCTTGAGATGCCGGGCAACTCCGGAGCAACCACAAGAGAGCTTGTGAGAGCGGTAAAAAAAGGAAAACTGTCGGAGAAGGTTCTTGATCAGAGAGTGGAAGAACTACTGCAAACTCTGATTGTGCTGGGAATGGAAAAAGGACGGACAAGTTTTGATGCCAAAGCACATCATGAGATTGCAAGAAAAGCAGCAGCAGAAAGTATTGTCCTGCTAAAAAATGACAATGAAATCCTGCCATTGGAGGCCGGTACGAAGGTCGCAGTCATTGGTGAGTTTGCAGAGCTTCCGAGATATCAGGGTGCAGGGTCTGCTCTTGTCAATGCAATTTCCGTAGATACTACGGTGGAGCAGCTGGAGAAGAAGTATTCTCTGAAGCCGGTCGGATATTGTGCCGGATACAGGAGAAACCAAAAGACGGATCCGGCATTGCTTCGGGAAGCTGAGCAGCTTGCAGAGAAAGCGGACGTTGTTTTGCTGTATGCGGGACTGGATGAGGCAAGCGAATCGGAAGGATTTGACAGGACTCATATGCGTATGCCGGAGAATCAGCTTGAGTTGATCGATGCCGTCTGTGAAAAAAACAGGAATGTCATTGTCATTCTGTCTGCCGGTTCAGTCGTAGAGATGCCATGGATTTCTAAGGTAAAAGGAGTGCTTCACAGTTATCTGGGAGGTGAGGCGGTCTCGACAGCTGTGCTGGATATTGTTACAGGCAAAGTGAATCCGTCCGGAAAACTGAATGAGACCTATCCGGAAGTTTATGAGGATACGCCGACGGCTGCGTGGTATCCGAGTGCCAAGAATATCAGTCAGTATCGAGAGGGAATTTTTGTAGGATACCGTTATTACGATACGGCAGAAGCAAAGGTGAGATTTCCGTTTGGGTATGGATTAAGTTATACAAAATTTAAATATCTTCAGATGAAAGCGGAGAAAGATTCTGTTTCCGTCACGGTTTCCAACATCGGAAGCAGAGCAGGAGCTGAAGTCGTTCAGATTTATGTTCGCAAAGAGTCCTCAGAAATTTTCCGTGCGAAACATGAATTGAAAGGATTTTCAAAAGTATTCCTGCAGCCGGGAGAGACAAAAACGGTAAAGATTCTTCTGGATGAGAAGGCATTCTCGTATTATAATCCGAAGACAAAACGGTGGGAAACCGAAGAGGGCCAATATGTGATAGAGGCTGCTTCTAATTCCAGAGACATCCGGTTAACCGAACAGGTATATCAGGAAGGCACGGTTCAGAGAAATCCCTATGAGGGATTGACGGAATTTCTGGACAGTTACTACCAGGGAAGAATTAAGAATGTTTCCGACGAGGAGTTTTCATGTTTGCTGCAAAGAGACCTGCCGGTGGAACAGTGGAAAGGAAAGTTGGAACGAAATGATACATTCAGCCAGCTGTATTATGCCCGAAATCCACTGGGAAGATTTGTTTACAGAAAGCTGAACCGGATGCTGCAGGACAGTATTGAAAAAGGAGAGGCAAATCTTGACATTGCATTCTTCTTTAATATGCCGTTTCGGGGGCTGGTCAATACGACACATGGGATTGTGACCTCAGGTGTCGTTGACGGATTTGTCAGATTTATGAATGGACAGATTCTGCGGGGAATCGGTCAAATGATTGGATGTATGATTCTTCGAAGGTAATTGAGAGCATGGGGATTCCTTCACGGAATGGTAGTTTGTTTGCGCGTAATTTGTTTTGAAAAAGAATTTGACTTTGTTACATTAGTATGTTAAAATGAGACAAATTTAAAAGAGTAAACCGTTGAAGCGGGGATAAAAGTATCAAAGCGCGCACAGAGAGTCCGGGAAGGTGAGAGCCGGATCGTATGCAGGGTACTAAATGGGCCGCTGAGGGCGCAGTGAAAGAGAAATCGAGTATTCTGTGACGTGAGGCATACGTCAGTTGCCGGAAATATGTTTGTATTTCGCAAAGAGCATGAGAGATCATGAAACAAGGTGGTACCGCGGGAGAATTATAGCTCGTCCTTGACAGTGTATGTGGCTGTCAGGACGAGTTTTTTTATTTTAGCAGGAGGTTAAATATGTATCCAACCTTAGAGAAGATGAAAGAGATTGCACAGAATCCTATATACAAACGAATTCCTGTTTGTCGGGAACTATATGCAGATCAGTTTACACCGGTGGAAGTCATGAGAATTCTTCACAAGGCCAGCCGTCATTGCTACCTTCTGGAGAGTGCCAGCCAGACGGAGGTATGGGGGAGATATTCTTTTCTGGGATATGATCCTACGATGGAAATTACCTGCACAGATGGTGTCATGAAAATTCGTACCCGTACAGAAGAGGGGTCTGAGGAAAAAGTGCTCCGGACATCTCATCCGGGAAATGTACTTCGGGAGATTATCCGGGAGAACAAAACCCCTGTATTAGAGGAACTTCCTACTTTTACAGGAGGACTGGTAGGTTATTTTTCATACGATTACATTAAATACAGTGAGCCGAAGCTGGTACTTTCGGATAAAGAGCAGCAGGATTTCCGGGATATGGATCTGATGCTTTTTGACAAGGTCATTGCCTTTGATCATTATCGTCAGAAAGTACTTTTGATCGTGGGAGTCCGTACGGAGAGTATTGAAGAATCTTATGAGCAGGCAAAGGTTGAATTGCAGAAAATGACAGATCTTCTGAAGAAGGGAGAGAAAGAACAGTTTCAGCAATTGAAACTGCTGTCAGAGATCAAACCACAGTTTCCGAAAGAACGTTATGCAGCCATGATTGAGAAGGCAAAGCATTACATCCATGAAGGAGATATTTTTCAGGTGGTGCTCAGTAATCCAATGAGAGCGAAGGCAGAGGGAAATTTGTTTGACACCTATCGGGTACTGAGGGCGACGAATCCTTCCCCCTATATGTTCTATTTTTCCAGTGATGACATTGAGATTGCGGGAGCATCTCCGGAGACACTGGTCAAACTGACAGACGGAAAGCTGTCTACCTTCCCACTTGCAGGAACGAGACCAAGAGGAAAGTCCGCAGAAGAAGACAAGGCATTGGAGGAAGAACTGCTTCAGGATGAGAAAGAACTGGCAGAGCATAATATGCTGGTTGATCTGGGAAGAAATGATATGGGACGAATCAGCAGGATTGGATCCGTCAAAGTGGAAAAATATATGGAAATAGAACGTTTTTCCCACGTAATGCATATAGGCTCCACGGTAACCGGAATGATCCGGGAAGATCGAGATGCCGTTGATGCGGTGGATTCCATTCTTCCTGCAGGAACCCTGTCCGGAGCGCCGAAGTTCAGAGCATGTGAAATTATAGAAGAGCTGGAACAGAGCAAACGCGGAATTTACGGAGGGGCAATCGGGTATCTGGATTTTTCCGGAAATCTGGACACCTGTATTGCGATCCGTCTTGTATATAAAAAGAACGGAGAGATTTGTATTCGTTCCGGAGCGGGCATTGTAGCAGACAGTGTTCCGGAAAAGGAATTTATGGAATGCTGCAATAAGGCTCAGGCAGTCATTCAGGCAATCAGACAGGGACAGGAGGAATTGGAATGATTTTACTGATTGATAACTATGACAGCTTCTCTTATAACCTGTTTCAGCTTGTTGGAGAGATGGAACCGGATATCCGGGTAATCAGAAATGATGAATTGACACTGGAGGAAATCGAAAAGCTGGATCCGGAAGCCATTATTTTGTCACCGGGACCGGGAAAACCTCAGGATGCAGGAATTTGTATTCCTGTCATAAAACATTTTGCTGGGCGTAAGCCGATGTTTGGAGTGTGTCTCGGACATCAGGCGATTTGTGAAGCATTCGGCGGAACGGTGTCTTATGCGGCACAGCTGATGCACGGCAAAAAGAAATCGATTCTGAGAAGCGGAGATTCCAGAATTTTAGCAGGTCTTCCGGAGGTATTTCCGGCTGCCAGGTATCATTCCCTTGCAGCGGTGGAAGATACGCTTCCGGAAGAATTGAAGGTAACAGCCAGATCCGATGATGGAGAGGTAATGACAGTAGAACACAGAGACTTTCCGATTTTTGGGGTACAGTTTCACCCGGAATCGGTTATGACACCCGACGGCAGAACCATGATCAAGAATTTTCTGGAGGTAGTAAGAAATGATTAAAGAAGCGATTATCAAACTGGCAAAAAAAGAGAATCTTTCCTATAAGGAAGCGGAGCAGGTAATGGATGAGATTATGAGTGGAGAGGCATCGGCAGTTCAGATGTCCGCCTATTTGACAGCTCTTGCAATGAAAGGAGAAACCATTGAAGAAATCACTGCTTCCGCATCAGGCATGAGAGCACACTGTATCAAACTGCTTCATAATATGGATGTGCTGGAAATCGTTGGAACCGGTGGTGACGGTTCAAACTCTTTCAATATTTCTACGACGTCTTCTCTGGTCATTGCTGCGGGAGGAGTTCCGGTTGCGAAACACGGAAACAGGGCTGCATCTTCAAAGAGTGGAGCAGCAGATGTTCTGGAGGCACTTGGGGTTAAGATTACAATTTCTCCGGAAAAAAGTGCAGAAGTTCTTGCGAAGGAAAATATCTGCTTCTTATTTGCACAGAACTATCATATTGCGATGAAATATGTGGCTCCAATTCGCAGAGAACTTAGTATTCGAACCGTATTTAATATTCTCGGACCGCTCAGCAATCCGGCAGGAGCAAATATGGAATTGATGGGGGTATATGAGGAAGCCCTTGTAAAACCGCTGGCACAGGTTATGGCAAATCTTGGAGTAACCCGTGGAATGGTAGTTTACGGACAGGATAAACTGGATGAAATATCTATGAGTGCACCGACCAGCGTGTGTGAAATCAGAGACGGAGAATTCAAATCCTATACGCTGACACCGGAACAGTTCAGATATACAACCTGTGACAAGGAAGAACTCCTCGGAGGAACACCGGAGGAAAATGCTGTAATTACAAGAAATATTCTGGAGGGCAAGGATCGTGGCCCGAAACGTCAGGCGGTGTGCATGAATGCGGGAGCTTCTCTCTACATTGCAGGCAAAGCGGACTCCATCGAAAAAGGAGTTCGTATGGCAGAGGAATTGATTGACAGTGGGGCTGCATTGAAGAAGCTGGAAGCTTTTATCAGGGAGACCAATGCATAAGATGAATATTTTAAATGAAATTGCTGAAAAAACGAAAGAACGAATTCAGGAAGAAAAAGGTCGCCGGTCTCTTGAAGAATTAAAATGTCTGGCAGAAGAGGCGAAGAAGCAGGAAAGTGAAGAACACAGCTTTCTGAAAGCACTAAAGCGGGATGGAATGTCATACATCTGTGAGGTAAAAAAAGCGTCTCCTTCCAAAGGTTTGATTGCTCCGGAATTTCCTTATGTGGAAATTGCAAAAGAGTATGAAATGGCCGGTGCCTCTGCCATTTCCTGTTTGACAGAGCCATTCTGGTTTCTTGGATCTGATCAGTATCTCAGAGAGATTGCCGAAAATGTGAAGATTCCTGTACTTCGAAAAGATTTTGTGGTGGATGAATATATGATCTGGCAGGCTAAGTGTCTGAAAGCCTCTGCGGTTCTCCTTATTTGTTCCATTTTGGACGATGTGCAGCTTGAGGACTATCGAATGCTTGCCGAGGAACTGGGAATGGATGCTCTTGTGGAAGCTCATGATGAGCAGGAAGTAGAGAGAGCCTTAAGGGCAGGTGCTAAAATCATCGGTGTGAATAACCGGGACCTCAAAACCTTCACAGTGGACATGAACAACAGTATTCGACTTCGAAATCTGGCACCGGAATCCACCGTGTTTGTATCGGAGAGTGGAATCCGTACAGCGGAGGACATAGATATATTAAAGAAAAACCGGGTCAATGCAGTTCTGATCGGAGAAACACTTATGAGAAGCAGCGATAAAGAGTCCATGCTTCGAACACTCAATGGCGGAAAGGCCCTGAGGTGACAGATGAAAGAACAGACAAAAGTCAGATTGAAAATCTGTGGTCTCAGAAGAGAAGAAGATATTGAAATGGTGAATGAGGCATGCCCGGAGTATGCAGGATTTATTCTTCATTTTCCAAAAATTTTTCGGAATATTTCTGAGGAGCAGCTTGTGCATCTGAGAGAAAGATTGAGACCGGAAATTATACCGGTGGGAGTATTTGTGAACGCAGATCCGTCGATTCCGGAAAAGCTTTTGAAGGATGGAACGATAGGAATGGCACAGCTTCACGGAACTGAGAGTTCAGAATATATCAGAACGCTGCAGCGCAGAACAGGAAAGCCGGTAATCAAAGCTTTTTCCATTCGGACAGAGCAGGATATTGAGAATGCTCTCAAAAGCCCTGCAGACTATATTCTTCTGGATCAGGGAAGCGGAGGAACGGGAAAGACATTTGACTGGTCGCTGGTGCCCCATATTTCCAGACCGTACTTTCTGGCAGGGGGATTAAGTGAAGAAAATATACCGGAAGCACTGGAAAGACTCCACCCATGGGGAATCGATCTTTCCAGCAGTCTGGAAACGGACAGAAAGAAAGACAGAGAGAAGATTCAGAGAATCCGTTCTCTGATACGATAACAGAGAGGAGAATCAGCATGTCGAAAGGAAGATTTGGTATTCACGGGGGACAGTATATTCCGGAAACCCTGATGAATGCAGTGATAGAATTGGAAGAAGCATACGAGCATTACAAAAATGATCCGGAGTTTAACAGAGAGCTTACGGAACTGTTGAATGAGTATGCAGGAAGGCCTTCCAGACTGTATTATGCAAAACATATGACCGAGGATCTTGGTGGTGCAAAGGTGTACCTGAAACGAGAAGATCTCAATCACACAGGTGCCCACAAAATTAATAACGTACTTGGACAGGTACTTCTTGCGAAAAAAATGGGAAAAACACGCGTGATTGCAGAGACCGGAGCGGGACAGCACGGAGTTGCGACGGCGACTGCTGCGGCGCTTATGGGGCTGGAATGTGAAGTGTTTATGGGCGAAGAGGATACAAAACGTCAGGCATTGAACGTGTATCGTATGCGACTCCTCGGTGCTAAGGTGCATGCGGTATCCTCAGGAACAGGAACTCTGAAAGACGCGGTGTCGGAAACGATGCGTGAATGGACAAACCGAATTGAGGATACCCACTATGTATTGGGATCTGTAATGGGACCTCATCCATTTCCGACGATCGTGAGGGATTTTCAGGCGGTGATCTCCAAAGAAATCAAAGAGCAGATGCTTGAAAAAGAAGGAAGACTTCCGGATGCGGTGCTTGCCTGTGTCGGAGGAGGATCCAACGCCATTGGAACGTTCTACCATTTTATTGAAGACAAAGATGTCCGGCTGATTGGATGTGAGGCAGCAGGCAGAGGCGTTCACACAGCAGAAACAGCTGCGACAATTGCCACAGGAAAACTGGGTATTTTTCATGGAATGAAATCCTACTTCTGTCAGGATGAATATGGACAGATTGCACCGGTGTATTCCATTTCTGCAGGACTGGATTATCCGGGAATCGGGCCGGAGCATGCTAATCTTTATGATGAAGGACGTGCACAATACGTATCGATTACGGATGATGAAGCGGTAGAAGCTTTTGAGTACCTTTCCAGAACAGAAGGAATCATTCCGGCAATTGAGAGTGCGCACGCAGTAGCCTACGCCAAAAAACTTGTTCCAACCATGGACAAAGATCAGATTGTGGTTATTACGATCTCCGGACGAGGTGATAAAGACTGTGCGGCGATTGCCCGTTATAGAGGGGAGGATATTCATGAATAAAAGAATTTTACAGGTGTTTGAAAATGGAAAAGCGTTTATTCCTTTTATTACAGGAGGAGATCCTTCTCTGGATGTGACGGAACAGCTGGTATATGCAATGGAAGAAGCGGGAGCAGATCTTATTGAAATCGGAATTCCTTTTTCTGATCCGACAGCGGAAGGGCCGGTGATCCAGGAAGCGAATATGAGGGCATTGGCCGGGGGAGTTACCACGGACAAGATCTTTGACATGGTTCTTAATATTCGCAAAAAAACGCAGATTCCAATGGTATTTATGACTTATGCGAATGTAGTTTTTTCC
This sequence comes from Eubacteriales bacterium, assembly GCA_030527765.1. The sequence goes on along the minus strand of JAUNAE010000026.1, from coordinate 6,948 downwards.
TATGGAATTGAGAGATTTGTGAAACGAGCTGCAGAGGTTGGCATGGATGGACTGATTCTTCCGGATATTCCTTACGAGGAAAAGGAGGAGTTTGATACTGTGTGCAGCAAGTACGGTCTGGACTTGATTTCTCTCATTGCGCCGACTTCAAAAGATCGAATCGCAAGAATTGCAGCGGATGCAAATGGATTTGTATATTGTGTTTCTTCTCTCGGAGTTACCGGTGTACGAAGCAATATTACGACAGATATTGGTGGAATGGTGCGTCTTGTGAAAGAACAGAAAGATATCCCCTGTGCTGTCGGTTTTGGAATTTCCACACCGGAACAGGCAGCAAAAATGGCAGCTCAGGCGGACGGCGTGATTGTGGGATCGGCAATTGTGAAACTCGTGGGGGCATATGGAAAAGACTGTGTTCCTTACGTGCGGGATTATGTGAACTCTATGAAAGATGCAATTCGCTAAAACTTAAACCGGCAAGAGAAATCTCTGCAGTATTTTGCTGCAGAGATTTCTTATTGACAGAATATCTTGGTTTTGTGAATTTTAAAATGCTGCGCAGGAGTCTTTCTTGTTACATTTTCATTGACTTTTGGATTTCTTTTACATATATTAATGGAGAAAGATTTCGCAATGTGCGAACACCTTTTTATGATCTTAGTTTTTGAAATAAAGGAGTACGCATGGCAAAAAAACTATTCTTTGTATTTAATCCAAGAGCCGGAAAAGGAAAAATCCGTGCACATTTACTGGATATCATTGACGTCTTTAACAAAGGCGGATATGAAGTTATTACCTACGCAACGCAGGCACCGAGAGATGCCTACGAGAAAGCGAAGGAATATCAGGATCAGGTTGATTTGATTGTCGCAAGCGGCGGAGATGGAACTCTGGATGAGGTTGTCACCGGAATTCGTGAGATGGGATCTCAGACGCCGATTGGCTATATACCGGCAGGCAGCACCAACGATTTTGCGAACAGTCTTTTTATGCCAAAATCCATGGTGGAAGCGGCGGAAAACATTATGAATGAGGAAGTATACTACTGTGATATCGGTAGATTGAACTCCCAGACTTTTGCGTATATTGCCGCCTTTGGACTTTTCACAGATGTCGCATACGAGACAGACCAGCAGCTCAAAAATGTGTTTGGTCATGGAGCGTACATTCTGGAAGGTGTGAAACGCCTCTTTGACATTAAATCCTATCATATGAAAGTAATCGCTGAAGAACTTGAGGTGGAGGATGATTTCATCTATGGAATGGTGACCAATTCCAGATCCGTGGGTGGCTTTAAGAATCTGACCGGAAAAAATATCGATATGGATGACGGGCTGTTTGAAGTAACGTTGATCACCATGCCGAAAAATCCGCTGGAACTTCAGGAAATCATCACGGCAATGATGACTCAGGAGGATAACACTGACTTGATTCATTCTTTTAAATCAAAGAAGGTAACGATTGAGTGTGATGAAGAAATTCCATGGACACTGGATGGAGAGTTCGGAGGCAATCATGCCCACACAGAAATCGAAAACATGCATAAAGGACTTAAGCTTTATCTGAAGAGCACAAAGAAATAAAGACGAGTAGACGAGACAGAACAAGGAGAGCAGAATGGAAGATTACGTAAACGTAAAGGAAGTTTTTGGCTGTGATGTATTTAATGATGCAGTAATGCAGGAACGTCTTCCGAAGAAGGTTTACAAAGAACTGAAGAAGACAATTGAAGAGGGAAGTCCTCTTTCCCTGGAGATTGCAGATGTAGTTGCTCACGAAATGAAAGAGTGGGCAATTGAGAAGGGCGCAACTCATTTTTCACACTGGTTTCAGCCACTGACCGGTGTAACTGCAGAAAAGCATGATGCGTTCATTACAGCACCGGATGAGAGCGGCAAAATTCTTCTTAGCTTCTCCGGAAAGGAACTGATCAAAGGTGAGCCGGATGCATCTTCATTCCCGTCCGGTGGACTGAGAGCGACTTTTGAGGCGAGAGGATATACCACTTGGGATTGTACCTCACCGGCTTTTGTACGTCACGATGCAGCTGGAGCAACTCTTTGCATTCCTACCGCATTTTGTTCTTATACAGGAGAGGCCCTGGATCAGAAAACACCTCTTCTTCGTTCTATGGAAGCAGTCAATACACAGGCTCTGAGACTTCTTCGTCTGTTTGGAAATACCACTTCTAAGAAAGTAACTCCATCTGTTGGTGCAGAGCAGGAGTATTTCCTTGTAGACAAAGAAAAATGGCTGCAGAGAAAAGATCTTACTTATACCGGAAGAACGCTTTTTGGTGCAATGCCTCCGAAGGGTCAGGAGATGGACGATCACTATCTCGGAACCATCAGACAGCGTATTTCTGCATATATGAAAGAGGTCAACGAGGAGTGCTGGAAACTTGGCATTACTGCTAAGACACAGCACAATGAGGCGGCACCGGCACAGCATGAGCTGGCACCGATTTATGCACCGGTAAACATCGCGGCAGATCATAACCAGATGATGATGCGGATTCTCAAAAAAGTGGCGAGCCGTCATGGTCTGCGCTGTCTTCTTCATGAGAAACCTTTCGCAGGAGTGAATGGTTCCGGTAAGCATAACAACTGGTCACTGACGACAGATGATGGAATCAATCTTCTGGATCCGGGCAAAACACCTCACGAGAACATTCAGTTCCTGCTCGTTCTGACCTGTATTTTGAAAGCCGTTGACGTTCATGCAGATCTTCTTAGAGAATCTGCGGCGGATGTCGGCAATGACCACCGTCTGGGAGGTAATGAGGCACCGCCTGCCATCATTTCTGTATACCTTGGAGATCAGCTTCAGGATGTTCTGGATCAGCTGATCAGCACCGGAACTGCAACCTACAGCAAAAAAGGTGCAATCATGGATACAGGTGTCACAACACTTCCGGATTTCATGAAAGATGCGACAGACCGAAATCGTACGTCTCCGTTCGCCTTCACCGGAAATAAATTTGAATTCCGTATGGTAGGATCCAGAGATTCTATTTCTGCCTGCAATGTTGTCCTGAACACCATCGCCGCAGAGGCATTCCGTGAGGCATGTGATGTTCTGGAAAAGGCAGAGGATTTCGAGATGGCGGTTCATGACTTGATTAAGACTTATGCAAGTGAGCATGAGAGAATCGTCTTCAATGGCAATGGATATGCACCGGAGTGGGCTGAAGAAGCTGCAAAAAGAGGACTTCCGAATCTGCCGTCTATGGTAGATGCGATTCCGGCACTTACCACAGAAAAAGCAGTGAAGCTTTTTGAAAGCTTTAATGTATTCACAAGAACAGAGCTGGAGTCCAGAGGAGAAATTCAGTTCGAGATTTATTCCAAGGCAATTAATATCGAGGCAAAAACGATGATTGATATTGCCACGAAGCAGATCATCCCTGCAGTGATTAAGTACACGACCGTGCTTGCCACATCCATTAATCAGGTAACTGCAGCAAATGCGATGTTGGATACCAGTGTTCAGATGGAACTGCTCACCAGAGCATCTTCTCTTCTGAAAGAAGTAAATTCTGCAATGAATGAGCTTTCCGGTCTGGTTGAGGAACTTGCAAAGATGACCGGCAACCGGGAGAGAGCAGAGTTTGCAAACAGAAAGATCGTTCCTTCTATGGAAGCACTGCGTAAACCGGTGGATGAACTGGAAATGATTGTGGATAAGGAAATGTGGCCGATGCCTTCTTATGGAGATCTGATTTTCGAGGTCTGATAAGAGTTGAAATGTGATGGTGGGGTAACTGTTCGAAAGAGCAGTTACCCTTTTGTCATAAGGAAACGCAGAAGAGAAAGAAAGAGAGTTCATAAATGGATAACTATAATTTTTTGAGAGAGCAGGGTGTTTCGGAAAGCCTGATTCAGGCAGCAGAGGCTTTTCGAAAAGAATATAAAGTGTCAGGGGAGCTTGAGAGCCGTATGAGAGCACCGATGATTCCCTTCTATGGAAAAGAGATTCTGGAGATGGCGATGGCGGGAATTCTTACAGGAGAAAACCTTCTTCTTGCGGGACCGAAGGCCACGGGAAAGAATGTGCTTGCGGAAAATCTTGCATGGATTTTCGGCAGACCTTCTTATAATGTTTCTTTTCATGTGAATACCAATAGTGGGGATCTGATCGGTACGGATACCTTTGAGGATAACCGGGTAAAACTGCGAAAAGGCATTATTTATGAATGTGCGGAGCAGGGTGGATTCGGAGTGCTGGATGAAATCAATATGGCAAAGAATGATGCGGTGTCGGTCCTCCATGCAACGCTGGATTACCGAAGAATGATCGATGTTCCGGGATATGAGCAGGTGAAACTTCACCCGGCAGCGCGATTCCTTGGCACAATGAATTACGGATATGCAGGTACGAGGGAATTAAACGAAGCGCTGGTTTCCCGATTCCTTGTGATTGATATGCCGTCTCAGACAGAAGAGTCTCTGGAGTTTATTTTCCATGAGATGTTCCCGGAGGCCAAAAAGGATGCGGTGAAGCAGATGATCGGTCTGTTTCTGGATCTCCAGACAAAATCCATGAACAGTGAAATGACAACGAAGGCACTGGATCTCAGAGGAATGCTTGCTGCAATGAAAATTATCCGTGTCGGTCTTTCACCATGGGAGGCGATCCACATGGGGATTGTGAATAAAACCTTTGACCGCTATGAGAGAGAAATTATTGAAGATGTGGTGAGTACGAGAATTCCGAAGGAGTGGAAGTGCACGGATGTCTATGAATAAGGAGTTTGAAGAGGAAGAATTTTCGGATCGACAGCTGGAAATCGAGAATCGATGCAAAAATCTGCTCTGGACAGTGAGCGGCGATTATTCTCTGAACATGAAGCCGGATGTTTCTCTCTTTTTGCGATCCAGAGAAATTGCTCTTTATGACGGCATTCGCCGGGGAGCCTTTGCGAAATATTTTTCTCAGGAAGAACTGAGTCTGTATCTTCTCAAGAAGATTTATCTTGTGGGAGAAGAACCGCTTCTGAAAACTCTTGCGACCCTTTGTATGGAAGAAGCAATTTCCGGGAAAGTCGCCATAGAGCGTCCGGGAGTAACATCGATCCGAAAAAAGGCTTTCGAGGATATTCTGGATCAGGAATATGAACAGATGCCCTCCGGAGGAAACATTCCGGACAGACTTCGGGTGGCATATTTGTCGAAGGGGATTGCCGGCTGTCGAAGAGAAGGGGACCGAAAGCTGAAAGAACTTCTGGACCTGATTGAGAAAGCGGGAACGTGCAGCAGCACAGAAGAACTGATAGAAATTCTTGACAGACTGTATCTTGCAGTGAAAAGTCCCCGGGAAGTCTGGAAGAGAGAAGAGTTTTCAAAGGTTCTGGAAGTAACGATTGAGCAGCTGGCGGAAGAGAGAATGGATCATTTTCTGGAAGATGAGATGTATGAGGAACTTCTGGAGAGCATGATTCAGCAGATGAACGGAAATCTTGTGAATCTGGAAAATACAGAGATCACAAAACAGATGGAAGAGAAGCGGAAGGCGAAGGGGAAGATTATAGTCCTTCCGGAGGAAGAGGCGGCAAAGGCATACAGTTACGTGGAAGTGAATTTCGGAAAAAGCTATTTATCTGAGGCGGAGAGCCGGAGGATGGAAAGCATGTACTGCAAAGGAATTCACGGAGACCGCCATCTGTATTTTACGGAAGGGGTGCTGGCAAATCCTGTCAGACGAAATTATCAGTATGAGTATGCAAGACGGCTGAAGAACAAGAATCTGACACTCTATCGGCAGAAATTCCGGACGGCACGAAGAAATATTGAAGAATTGTCCGGTATGCTTAGCAAAGCGCTTCTTCTTCGCGGGGAATCGCAAATCCTGCTGTCAGATCGTGGAATGGTCGTTCCGAACCGTTTGTGGCGAATCGGAAGAAGCAGTGACGCCCGGGTATTTCAGAGGGAGATTCCGGGAGATACGTCAGAGCTTGTGGTGGATATTCTTGTGGATGCCAGTGGATCTCAGATGCATCGGCAGGAGAAAGTTGCTTTGCAGGCATATATGTTAAGTGAAGCATTGAGTCAGGTTGGAATTCCTCATCGAGTGATGAGCTATTGTACGTTCTGGGATTATACGGTTCTTCATCGGTTTCGGGAGTATGAGGATGACAGAGCCGCAAATGAGAATATCTTTCACTATGTCACTTCCTCCAATAACCGGGACGGTCTGGCCATTCGTGCGGTTGGGCATGGCCTGCTGAAAAGAGAGGAAGAGAACAAAATCATGATCATTCTAAGCGACGGAAGACCGCTGGATGACGTGGTTGTACGGCCGGGAGTGGTAGTGAAACATCCTTACCAGGGGCAGAATGCCCTTAGAGATACTGCCTCGGAAATACGAAAACTCAGGAATGCAGGAGTTAATGTTCTCGGAATCTTTGTCGGGGAAGAAAAAGAACTGGCTGCGGAAAAAATGATTTTCGGAAAAGACTTTGCATATATTCGAAAGATTGAGGGATTTTCAAAAATCGTAGGCCGTTATCTTGAAAATCTACTTATGATTGAGGAGTGAAACAGTAGACTTTTGTAAAAAAATTGAAGATTCCCCCTTTTATTTTTGGTGAAATTGTATTAAAATGTCACTAAGTCTAAGAAATTATACTGCATCGGCAGATTGTATAGATTTTGAATTTTCTAGAAGGGAAAGGGTAAGTATGATATCAAACCAGGTATTACAAAATACATTAGAAGGACTGAAAGAGATTTCCAGAACTGAGTTTTGCGTTATTGACACAGATGGTAAAGTACTGGCTTCTACTTTTGCGGACTTTGCAGTACAGCCGGCAGATATTCAGGCCTTTGTGGATTCTCAGGCAGACAGTCAGCTTGTTAAGGGATTCCAGTATTTCAAGGTGAACGATGATTATCAGCTGGAATATATTCTTGTGGTTCACGGGGATGATGAGGACAGCTACATGGTAGG
>JAUNAE010000330.1 GCA_030527765.1 Eubacteriales bacterium | reverse complement strand
GACAAAAGAGAATACGGTAGGTCTATAGATGTTCGTTTCACGGGAGAGCTGAGAGAAACGCAGAAAGCAGCAATTGCCAAATTGCAAGAGAAAGAAACAGGGATCCTTCAGGCTGCAACAGCATTTGGAAAAACAGTTGTTTGCTGCAATATGATTGCTGAAAGAAAAACCAGTACGCTTATTCTGCTGCAGTCATCTGCATTGATCGAACAGTGGGAAAAAGCTCTTGCAAATTTCTTGCAGATTAATGAACCGCTGCCGGAATATAAAACAAAAACAGGAAGAACCAAGACGAGAAAAAGCCTGATTGGGACACTTCAGGGAGCTCATGATACGACTACCGGAATTATTGATATAGCAATGGTAGGTTCATTATGTAAGAAGGGTGAATTTCATCCGAGACTCAAAGATTACGGAATGGTGCTCCTTGATGAATGCCATCATGCAGCGTCAGACACGATTATAGATGTACTGCAGAATGTTAAAGCAAAATATGTATATGGCGTGACTGCAACACCTGCAAGAAGTGACGGGCTTGAGAAGATTAATTATATGCTGCTTGGACCGATTCGCTATAAGTACACGTCGAAAGAAAGGGCAAAGGAGCAGGGAATTGCGCATCTTGTCTATCCCAGATTTACAAGAGCTGTTGCACCTCGATTTGGCCAGGAGAAGATGCATCCAAATGAGGCATATGCAATTGTCAGGGATAACCCGGATCGAGATGATATCATTGTGAGTGATGTGAAGAAATGCATAGAAGACGGGAGAACACCGGTTGTGCTGTCTCGTTTTGTGAATCATACAAAACGACTGTATGAAAGACTGCATAATGATGCGGATCACGTATTTTTGCTTTCAGGGGCGGCTTCTAAAAAAGAGCATCGCAATCTAATTAAACAGATGGAAGATGTGCCGGAGAATGAAAGTATGCTGCTGATTGCAACGGGTGGATTAGTCGGAGAAGGATTTGATTTTCCGAGACTTGATACACTTATTATGGCTACTCCGGTTGCATGGAAAAGTATAGTAGAGCAATATGCGGGGCGTCTAAATCGGGATTATGAAGGAAAAGATAAAGTCATCGTTTATGATTATGTAGACAGTCATATTCCGATGTTTGAAAATATGTATTATAAACGACTGAAAGCGTATAAGCGGATCGGTTATGATATCTATTCTGATTCTGCGTCGGCTATTGATGAGACAGCAGTAAATAATGCAATATATGATACCGACAGTTATAAAGACGTATACACAAAAGACCTTGAAAATGCAGTTGATGAAGTGATCATTTCCAGTCCTGTTATTCGTGGAGATAAGATAGATGCGCTCATTCATAAGATGGCTGATAAACAGCTTTCCGGATTAAAGATCAGAATCATTACATGGAAACCGGATATGTATGGATTCGGTGACAGTTATTATTGGATGGAATTGCACGAACGGATGCGTAAAGCAGGCTTTTGCGTGAATCTGGTCGAAGATTATTGCGAACATTACTGTATAATAGACCGAAATATAGTCTGGTACGGAAGTATGAATTTCCTTGGAAAGGAAGACGCAGAGGATAATCTGATGCGTGTCTGCAGTGAAAAGATCAGTGCAGAACTATTGGATCTTACATTTGGTTCCAATAAATTCTATGGAGAGTTACTATAGAAATCAGGACACATTGATAACGAATAAATGTTATGGATTTCTGACAGCTATATTTATTAAGAGAAGGTAAGCGACAAATGAACGTTTTTGTTATCCATTCCGGAGCAGATTACATAGAAGTATCCGGGAAAATCGAAGCACTGCACCGGAAAAATTTTCAATTCAATGCGATGGTGCTTGAAAATACGAATGTTTTCTGGAAGTTTACAGCAAGAGCAAAGATCCGGAAATCACAGATGATCGTATTTTACTTAGGTAAAAATTCGCATCAGAGTCCCTATATTGGCTGGGAACTGGAAACGGCAATGAAGTATAAAAAGCCGATATATGTGATTAAGCTGGATAAAGAATACAAAGATCATCCGGTGCTGAAAGTCACAGATAAGTATTCTGCGATGTCATATGACTATGGCAAAGAGATTGATGAAGAGACGCTCCTGAATATTGTTTCAAAATATGAAGACGGTAATTATGAGATCTTCAATGAGGATCCGGAGAAGCTGGACCAGAGTGTTTTACTTGAGCAATATAAGATCTTTCTTCAGACGTCAGAAGATCTGGTGACTCGCAGGCAGAACGTCAATAATTTTTATATATCCATTAATTCAGCCCTGATTGCATTGTTCAGTGCGATGTTTGCTATAGATATGGATAATAAATATCGGATCTATATCGGTTTTCTGCTTACGCTTGTCGGTATTATTTTATCCGTTGCTTGGATTCGAACGCTGGTATCATACGGAAATCTGAACAGCGCAAAGATGAAAATCATTACCGGTATTGAAAAAAAGCTGCCGGTCTCTTTATATGATGCGGAGTGGGCAGCTCTTTCTGACAGGCTGAATAAGAAAAAATACATTTCATTTACAGATAATGAGAAAAGTATTCCCAGGATCTTTATTATTGCTTATCTGATGATCATGATCGGATTGCTGTATGTATTCACCAGGTATCCCATGTAAGAACACTTTGATTACGAGGAGGCCGCTATGAAAGCTCTACTTATCCGCAATATTTCACAGCTTGTCACCTGTGATGACGCAGACCGTATTCTGAAAAATGTGGATCTTTACTGTGAGGACGGCATCATCCGTCAGATCGGTCATGATCTGAAATTCGATGTCACCCCGGACGAGGTCATCGACGGCAGTCATATGCTCTGCTATCCGGGTCTGATCAATACGCATCATCACTTATACCAGCAGTTCTCCAGAAATCTGCCGCAGGTGCAGAACATGGAGCTGTTCGACTGGCTGAAGGCGCTCTATGAGATCTGGAAGAACCTGGATACAGATGTGATTCGCTTAAGCTCGCTCACCGGAATGGGAGAGCTGATGAAGCACGGCTGCACGACCTGTTTTGATCATCATTATGTATTCCCGAGCGGCAGCGGTGATCTGATCGGGACGCAGTTTGCAGCGGCGGATGAGCTTGGAATCCGCATGTACTGCTCCCGCGGCAGTATGGACTTAAGCGTGAAGGACGGAGGACTTCCGCCTGACAGTGTTGTCCAGAGCGTGGATGAGATTATGCAGGATTCGATGAAGCTGATCGAAAAGTACCACGATGATTCCTTCGGTGCGATGCACCGGGTTGCACTGGCTCCCTGCTCACCGTTCTCGGTTTCGGCAGAGCTGCTTCGCCAGTCGGCAATTCTTGCAAGACAGTACAAGGTCAGACTGCACACGCATCTCTGCGAGACGCTGGATGAAGAAAACTATATGCTGGAGCGCGAGGGCGTCCGTCCGCTTGCCTATATGGAGTCACTGGGCTGGATCGGAGAGGATGTGTGGTATGCACACGGCATACATTTTAATGAAGAAGAACTGAAGCTGCTCGCAGATACAGGCACAGGTGTCTGCCATTGCCCGATCTCCAATATGAAGCTTTCGAGCGGCATTGCCCGGATTCCGGAGATGCTTGCACTTGGTGTGCCGGTCGGCCTGGGAGTCGACGGATCAGCCTCCAATGACGGTTCCAGTCTGATGGAAGAGCTTCGGACAGCTTTCCTGCTGCATCGCCTGAATTCCAGCAGAAAAGCTCCTTCGGGCTATGATGTCCTGAAGATTGCGACACGCGGAAGCGCACACGTACTCGGAAGAACAGACATCGGTTCCCTTGAAGTCGGTAAATGCTGTGACCTCTTCATGATCGATGACCGCCGTCTGGAGCTGGTTGGCTCCTGCTACGATGCAGGATCGGTACTGGCTACGGTAGGAGTGCGCGGCCCGGTTGACTATACGGTTGTACATGGCAGTGTAACCGTGAGAGACGGTCACCTGGTTAATATCGATGAGGAAAAAGTTGCGGCAGAAGCGCAGAGCTGCTGCGACAGATATCTTGCAAAGGCCTGATAGATGTTATCGAGGTGCAATGAGAGTAATACTATCAATTTCATATTCAACTGTTTGCATTATTCAAGGGCGATCGGCTTATATGCCGGTCGCCTTTCCTGAATAAATGAGGCTCAGAACAAAGTCACCGATTAAGGATTCAGAGTGACCCATAAAGCCGGACGTATACCATGGAAATTGCTTGCAACAATTTCGCCTTCTTTTTTGACGTAGCTGCGGGAATAGACGACAACGGCATATGTAGTACTCTCGCCCGGTGTTCGCAGCCACCAGTGGCACCACTTA
>JAUNAE010000329.1:4077-4306 GCA_030527765.1 Eubacteriales bacterium | reverse complement strand
TTCTCTCTAACTCGCTGTAATTTCTTTGACAATGAATTCCTGCCCCTGCTGCAAATACGTATTTCCACTGCCGCAATGAGGACATGTTTTGCCATGTTCTACGGTACCGTAGGTTTTGCCGCAGTTCTCGCAGTAGGTAATTGCGGGAATTGTCTCAATTTCCAGGGCAGCCCCGGACAGCCATTCGTGTTTCTTAGCTGCCCAGGCCCAGCAATCTGTCAGATAACCG
>JAUNAE010000329.1:0-4033 GCA_030527765.1 Eubacteriales bacterium | reverse complement strand
TCACGGATTCTACTTTCTTCAGTTCGTTGGCCTTCACCACATCTTCTACCTGCTCAATAATATAAAATACAACACCTAATTCGTGCATTCCTGCTCCTTATTTCTTACCGGAAAGCTTGATTTTGATTGCCTGCTTCGCAGCATATGGAAGGATGTATTTCATCTTATCCTCACTGCGGCGCATGGTGGAACACTCCGGAAGATCACGGGACAGATGAATGGCATCAAACTCACACTTGGTTGTACAGATACCGCATCCGATACAGTGATTTTCATCTACAACAGAAGCTCCACATCCCAGACAACGGGCAGTCTCTGTTTTTACCTGCTCTTCTGTGAAGACAAGTTTGCTGTCACGGAAGGACTTCTTGTCCACATTGGATGCATGGCCCGGAATCTGACGGGAAGAATTGTCATAATTTTCAAGCTTAATATCTTCTTTGTTCAGTTCCTTGTAGGAGTTCTGATTACGTCCAATGGTCAGAGAAGTGTGCGGCTGTACAAAACGATGGATGGAGATTGCACCCTCTTTACCTGCAGCGATTGCATCGATTGCAAACTTCGGTCCGGTATATACGTCACCGCCGACAAAAATATCTGCCTGTGCAGTCTGATAGGTCTGAGGATCTGCAACTGCACCGTTTCCACGACCAAGCTCTACTTTGGATCCTGCCAGAAGGTCTCCCCAAACGATGGACTGACCAACAGAAAGAACAACGTGCTTACATGGAACTTCTACGGTCTCGTTCTCATCATATTTCGGATTGAATCGTCCGGTCTCATCCTTAACGGAAACACATTTCTTAAGAATAATTCCACGAACCCGGCCGTTCTCATCCTTCAGAATCTCCTTTGGACCCCAGCCGCAGTTTACAGAAACGCCATCCTCCAGTGCCTCTTCTACTTCTTCGTCTGATGCAGGCATAATGTCTCTGGACTCCAGACAGAACATGCTGACTTTCGGAGCACCTACACGTACAGAATCACGTGCAACATCAATTGCAACGTTACCGCCTCCGATTACGACTACATCACCCTGAATGTCATAAGCCTCTTTTGCATTTACTTCACGAAGGAAATCAACTGCGGTTACGACACCTTCGGCATCCTCACCCGGAACACCAACCATACGTCCGCCCTGGCATCCGATTGCGATGTAGAAAGCTTTGTAGCCCTGTGCACGAAGCTCATCCAGTGTAATGTCTTTTCCGACTTCTACGCCAAGCTTGAACTCAACGCCCATTTCTTTCATAACGTCGATCTCAGCCTGAACAACATCTTTCTCAAGTTTAAAGGAAGGAATACCATATACAAGCATACCGCCGGCTTTTTCATTTTTCTCAAATACGGTCGGACGATATCCTTTTTCTGCAAGATAGAATGCACAGGAAAGACCTGCCGGGCCGCCACCGATGATCGCAATCTTCTCCTGGAATTCACCGGTTACTCTCGGAATGACTTTTTTCGGAATGTAGCGGGTCTCTGCATTCAGATCCTGCATAGCGATAAATTTCTTCACTTCGTCAATGGCGATTGCCTGATCCACAGTTCCTCTGGTACATGCATCCTCACAGCGGCGGTTACAAATATGACCGCAGACTGCAGGAAGCGGGTTATTTTTCTTAATCAGAGCCAGAGCCTCCTGATATCTGCCCTGGGCAGCCATCTTAAGATAACCCTGAATTGCAATATGTGCCGGACATGCGGTTTTGCATGGTGCAGTACCGGAATCATAAGACTCGATACGGTTGTGATTTCTGTAATCCCAATCCCAGTCATCCTCTGTCCACTTTTTGTCAGAAGGAAGCAGATGCTTCGGATACTCAACGGAAGATCCGTCTTTCTTGCAAAGTTTCTGACCAAGTTTTACAGCACCTGCCGGGCAGTATTCTACACAACGTCCACATGCCACACAGTTCTTCGGATCTACATGTGCCACATATGCGGATCTGGACAGGTTCGGTGTATTGAACAGCAGAGAGGTACGCAGTGCATAGCATACGTTTACGTTACAGTTACAGATTGCGAAAATTTTGTCTTTACCGTCAATGTTGGTAATCTGATGAACGAAACCGTTCTCCTCACCTTTTTTGAAGATTGCAAGAGCTTCTTCTTTTGTAATATAGCGTCCGCCTTTGTTGGTCTCAACAACGTAATCCGCCATATCACCAACTGCGATACACCAGTCATCCTCTACGTCTCCGCAGCCCTCGTCATAGGTTTTTCTGGAACGACGGCAGGAACATGGGGATGCTGCATATTTGCCTTCATATTTCTCCAGCCAGTGGGAAATATGCTCGATATCGATGGATTTGTTCTCCATCTCGATCGCTTTCTCTACCGGAATAACATGCATTCCGATTCCGGCTCCTCCCGGAGGAACAATCTTTGTAACCTTTTCCAGCGGAAGGCGGGTCATATGCTCAAAGAACATACCAAGTTCCGGATGTTCATCAATCAGATCCTTATTCATGTTGGAGAACTCTCCGGATCCCGGAACGAACATCGGAAGCACCCACTGTTTCTCATGAGCATCGTTCTCATAGTTCCACTCAACAAGTCCCGTGTAGGAAATATGCTCCAGAATTTCCGTCAGTTTCTCATCGGAAAGACCGGAACTCTTCTTTAACTGTGCAAAAGTTTTCGGAGTACGGATTTTGCCAAAGTTTTTGATGACAAATTCTGCCTCTTCGTCGGTACACAGACGGGCAACTGCCCAGTACTCCGGATCGTCAACCGTAATTTTCTTCATTCCCAGTTTCTGTGGGATACGGTCGGTGATCATCTTTCCTAATTTCATAATCGGTTCGCGGACCGGTCCGCTTACATCAACAAACTCGGGACGTAATGGATATCCCGGATCTCCTTTTGCTGCCATCTCTTTCCTCCTGAAAATTTATTTTGTTTTCCATTCCTTAACCTGATTGCGAAGCCATTCTGCCCATCGGTCAATACCCTCTCCGGTTTTTGCGGAAATCGGGATAATGGTCGCCTTCGGATTTCTCATAAGAATATTTTTCTTACACTCCTCCATGTCAAAGTCAAACACAGACATGGTATCAATTTTGTTAATCAGAACGACATCACACACCTGAAAAATCAATGGATATTTCAGTGGTTTGTCATGGCCTTCCGGCACGGAAAGAATCATGGCATTCTTGCTTGCTCCGGTATCAAATTCAGCCGGACAGACAAGGTTTCCTACATTCTCCAGAATCGCCAGATCGATGTTCTTCTCCTCCAGGGAATCCAGTCCCTGACGTGTCATTTCAGCATCCAGATGGCACATGCCTCCTGTATGAAGCTGTACTGCATGAACGCCGGTTTCTGCAATAGTCTTTGCATCCACATCAGAATCAATATCCGCTTCCATAACTGCAATTTTCAGCTCGTCCTTCAGCGCTTCAATGGTTCTTGTGAGAGTTGTGGTCTTACCACTTCCCGGAGATGACATGAGGTTCAGAAGAAAAATCCCCTGATTTTTCAGTTCTCCGCGAAGAAGATCCGCACGCTCATCATTGTTCGCGTACACGCTCTGTTTGATCTCTATGGTTCTTACCTGATCCATAGTATCTCTTCCTTCCTTTCTACTCGAAAAAAGCTCCGCACGATTGGGTACGAAGTTTTCTCAGATTACGTTCTACACGGAACGATGTTGTAACATCATTTCGCATTTTTTGTTATAAAAATATCAGACTCTGACATCTTACATGATTAGACTAATTTTGTCAACAATAATCCAACCGACAATAAATATGACTGTGGCAGCAAAAAATCCTGTAAAGAATGTAGACATTCGCAATCCGATTTGCTCCTTGCAAAAACCGGATACAGCGAACTCTCTGTATCCGGTCCATGTAGTTTTCATATTTTTCAGTAAAACGGTACATTCGCAGTTTGTCAGTCTACCGTCCAAATTCCCACCGCCAGAAGCACTCCTCCAATCAGAAGCATGATTACAATTCCCAAATACATCATCTTCGTACTTGTATCGATGGATTTCAGAATATCTTCCTTTGTAATCGGCTTGTCA
>JAUNAE010000328.1 GCA_030527765.1 Eubacteriales bacterium | reverse complement strand
ATCTTCCGGAACACCCTCCACTGTACATGAATGAGACACCAATGGAATATCTGGTATTCGTGGCAGAAGCGAAAGGTCTAAGAGGGGCGGAGCTAAAGCAGCAGATCGATGATGTCATTCTGAAAACCGGCATCGACGGTGTAAAGCATCGCCGGATTTCTCAGCTGTCTAAGGGCTACAAGCAACGTGTGGGTATCGCCCAGGCACTGCTGGGCAATCCAAAGGTCATCATTCTGGACGAGCCTACCGTTGGTCTGGACCCCATTCAGATCATCGAAATCCGGGATCTGATTAAGTATCTAGGAAAGACCCATACGGTTATTTTCAGCTCTCATATTCTGTCGGAAGTCCAGGCTATCTGCGATCAGATCGTTATGATTGCCAAGGGCCGACTGGTGGCACTGGGCGCACCGGAGGACCTGCAGAAGCAGCTGCTGGCTCCCAACGAGATTTCCCTGACCACCAATGCGCCCACAGAAGAAATGGCGCAGTTCGTTTCGGATATTGCGCATATTTCCGAGCTGACCGCACAGAAATCTGGAAAGTTTACAGAAGTACATATCAAGACGGACTGTGAGGACATCTACACTCTGTCCGCAGACATTTTCCGCACCTTTGCGAAAAGCAAATGGGTGATCTACGAAATGAGCCTCAAGAAGGGCAACCTGGAGGATGTGTTTATTGAGCTGACGGAAAGCCTTCCTTCTGACTCTGATTTGGACTTTGAAGAAGAGGAGGATGAAGAATGATCGCTGTTTTCAAGCATGAGCTGCGGCTCTATTTTCAGTCCCTGACTGCCTATGTCTTCGGTGCTTTTCTGCTTCTGGTGGTTGGCATAGGTGCCATGCTGTATAATCTGCAGGCAGCGGTCAGTAACTTTGAGTATGTTCTGAGTTTTTCCAGCATGGTATTTGCAGTCATCGTTCCCATTCTGACAATGCGTGTTATCGCAGAAGAACGAAAACAAAAGACAGATCAACTGCTGTACTCCCTGCCCATCTCCACTACCAGCGTCATCCTGGGCAAATATTTCGCATTATTGCTGGTCTATCTGATTCCGCTGGCATTCATCGCCATCTATCCACTGATTTTCTCTCAGTACGGTGAGGTATACCTGCTGACCTCTTATGGAAGTATGTTTGCCTTCTTCGTCATGGGTGCAGCTCTGATCGCCGTGGGTGTGTTTATTTCCTCCCTGACAGAGAACCAGGGTTTTGCAGCCGGTATCGGCGTTGCGGTGATCCTCTTTAACTATTTCAGCGTTTCTCTGGCAGAATACACCTCTGCCACCGCTTTTGGCAGTGCCGTGGCACTGTTTGTTATTTCTGCCCTGATTGGTTGGGTAATTAAGAACATTACCCGGAACGAGACCATCGGCTATGGCACCGGTCTGGCTCTGATGTTTACCACAGCGATTTTCTATATCGTTGACAGCGAGAAATTTGAAGGACTGCTGCCTGACATTATGAAGAAGCTGAGTCTGTTTGACCGTTTTGAAACCTTTGTTAACGGTGTATTTGATTTGACCGCATTGGTTTATTTCGGCTCCGTCATTGTGCTCTTCCTGTTCCTGTCAGTACAGTCCCTTGAAAAGCGGAGGTACAACTAATGAAGAAACCTGTTAGCCTCGCCTTGAAAGGCGGCTCCTATTCCCTCGCTGTTACGGCTGTGGTGCTGGCGATCTTAATTGTTGTCAATATTTTTGCCTCCACGCTGCCCTCCAGCATAACCAAGCTGGACATCAGCTCTTCCAAGCTCTACTCCATCACCAGCAATACAAAAGCTGTGGTAAATAATCTACAGCAGGATGTGACTATTTATTGGATTGTCCAGGCGGATATGGAGGATTCCATCATTGAAAATCTTCTGAGTAAATACGAAAGTCTGTCTGACCATATTGAAGTGGTGAAGAAGAATCCCGATGTGTTCCCCACCTTCACCCAAAGCTATACCGATGAAGCCGTACCCAATAACTCCCTGATCGTGGAGTCCGGTGAGCGGTACCGCTACATCAGTGTCAACGACATTTATCTCAGCGAGGATGCCTATTCCTATTATGCCACGGATTTCGACGGTGAGGGTGCCATCACCTCTGCCATCGACTATGTTGTGACAGAGGATCTGCCCCAGCTGTATGTCCTCCAGGGCCATGGCGAAGCAGATCTGCCCGCCACCTTTGCCGATGCTATTGAGAAGGAAAATATCGAAACCGTTGCCCTGTCATTGCTTGCCGTGGATGAAATTCCGGAGGATGCAGATGCACTGCTGATCTATGCACCCCAGAGCGACATTACCACAGAAGAAGCAGATATGCTGACAGACTATGCAGATAACGGCGGCAAGCTGCTGGTAATGGCAGGTCCTGTGGAGGGTGCCGAACTGACGAACCTTCACAGTGTTCTGAACCATTACGGTGTCACCGTTACGGAAGGTATCGTTGTGGAAAACGATCGTAACTATTATGCTTTCGGTTATCCCTATGTGCTGATGCCCGATATGGCAAGCCACGCCATCACCGATCCGCTGATCGAGGACCGGTACTACCCCATCTTCCCCATTGCCCAGGGTCTGGATGTAAGTGGTGCCACCGCTGAAGTCACAGAGCTGCTGGGAACCTCTTCTTTCTCCTTCAGCAAGGTTGCAGGGTTTGAACTGGATACCTACGAATACGAGGACGGCGATATAGAAGGTCCCTTTACTCTGGGTGTGTCCATTGCAACAGAAAATGAGGGGCAGATCGTATGGTTCTCAGCTTCCGACTTCCTGGGCGATATGT
Source organism: Eubacteriales bacterium (assembly GCA_030527765.1). The sequence goes on along the minus strand of JAUNAE010000328.1, from coordinate 1,588 downwards.
ACAACGCCTATTCCTCCGGTGCAAATGTTGATTTGGCTATGAACGCCATGTCCGCACTTATGGGCGAGCGGGAAGCCATTGCCATCCGTAGTAAATCTTTGAACTATAACTACCTGACCATCAATGAATCCACCGCATCTACCTTAAAATTCCTTATGATTGGTGTATTCCCCCTGATGTATGAAGCGGTTTAAGAAACTGGGTGTCCTGCTTGGCATTCTGGTGGTAGTCTGCATTGCCACCTTTGCCCTGACCCATTATGAAGAAGAGCAGGAACAAATCAAAAACAGCGATGAGATTATTCTGCAAATCCCTGCGGATACCGTAATCAGTCTGTCATGGGAATACGCAGAAGAAGGCAACCTTGCCTTCCATAAAGAGGAAGATGGCTGGCTCTATGACGAGGACGAATACTTCCCTGTCAGCGAGGTAAAAGTCAATGATATTCTGTCCGAGTTTGAAGCCTTTAGTGTGACCTTCATCATCGAGAATGTGACCGACTACAGCCAGTACGGCCTGGATGAACCGGAAATGACCTTTCACATCGGTACGGAAGAAACCAGCTATGATATCAAACTGGGTGCTTTCAGCACCATGGACCAGCAGCGCTACATCGACATTAGCGATGGCAATGTATACCTTGTCAGCGAAGACCCCATGGACTATGTAAGCGCATCTCTGTCCGACATGATTCTGGACGACGATACCCCCGGCTTTGAAAATGTGGTGGATATCCGCTTTGAGGGAACTGAGAATTATATGATCCAGCGTCTGGAGGATACCAATTATTCTTACAGCGATAACGATGTATATTTTACCCAGAAGAATGGCGAATACCTGCCCCTGGACAAGTCTGCCGTTACCCAGTATCTGAATACCATCACATCCCTGGATCTGCTGACCTATGTGACCTATAATGCCACCGAGGAAGAACTGGCGGAGTATGGTCTGGACGAACCGGAGCTGACCGTCACCGTCAACTACACCCAGACGGATCAGGCATCCGAAGATCAGGAGCAGATCCCTGGTACCTGCGTTATCCACATTAGTCGCAACCCGGAAGAGTTGGCCGCTGCGGAAGAAGCAGCAGTTAAGGGAGAAAATGCAGAAGCTGTTTCCATGTATGTCCGTATTGGCGATTCTCAGATCGTCTATGATTTGGACAGTGTGGATTACGGCATTCTGTCCGATGCTTCCTATGATGACCTGCGGCATCAGGAGGTCTTCTGGGCTGACTTTGCGGATGTGACCCAAATCGACATTACGCTGGAAGATACCGAACACACTCTGATTTCTGAGCTGGATGACGATGAGGAACGGGTCTGGTATTATCAGACAGAAGAGATGCTGGCAGAAGCTACGGAGGAAACAACGGAAGCTGCCGAGGAAACTACTGAAACCGAAGCCATCGAAGAACCGGAAACACTGGATCTGACAGACTTTGAAGATTCCCTCAACGCCCTTTCCGCCAACAGCTTCACCGCAGAAATACCTACCGAAAAGGAAGAGATCCGGTTCACTCTGCACCTGGATAATGAATCCTTCCCGACAGTGGAGATCGTGCTGTACCGTTACAGCGGAACAGAAT
>JAUNAE010000327.1:703-4372 GCA_030527765.1 Eubacteriales bacterium | reverse complement strand
GAATCCAACTTAATTTTCAAAAAAAATTGTCTTGACAATGGGGTGCACTTTATTGTAACGATGGTAACTGCGAAGTGATGAAATGCGGACAACTTGTGGAACAGCCTGCGTGCATGAGCAAAGAGTGGATTGGAATGTCCACTTTGCCGGTTACTGACTATAAAATGAATGGGAGATGTTGCATGGGAAGAATCATAACAGAATTTTTGAATCAGATTGACTCAGTGATGTATTATCCGATCTTGCTTGTCATTTTGGCAGCAGGTGGTTTGTTTTTTACGATACGGACAAAAGGTGTTCAGATCCGCCTCCTTCCGGAAGCGTGCAAACTGATCATGGAAGAGCCGGATGATGATGGACATCAGGTGGAAGGAAAGAAGAAAGTTTCCTCTTTTCAGGCACTGATGGTATCTACGGCCTCCCGTGTAGGAACAGGTAATATTGTAGGTGTTTCCACGGCGATCTGCCTCGGCGGAGCGGGTTCGGTGTTCTGGATGTGGATCATGTGTATTATCGGAGCTGCTTCTGCATTTGCAGAAAGTACACTGGCACAGATTTACAAACAAAAAGATAAGGACGGCACCTGCTACGGAGGTCCGGCATATTATATTGAAAAAGCGCTTCACGCACCGTGGGCATCGGTTCTGTTCAGCTTTTTTCTGATCGCAACTTATGGCTTCGGCTTTAACGTACTTTGTTCTTTTAACCTGCAGTCAAGTTTCTCGGGGTACTCTTTTTATGGGGCAAAAGCAGAGGTATTCGGAACAGAGCTTCCGCTGGTTCCGATTGTGACCGGCCTCATAATTGCGATTCTTGTAGGATATTGTCTGTTTGGCGGCGGGAAACGAATCGTCAGACTGACTTCTGTGATCGTTCCGGTTATGGGAGTGTTCTATGTGGCAATTACACTGATTGTCATTGTGGCGCACATTTCCAGTGTACCGGCGATGTTTGCGGAGATCTTCAGAGATGCCTTTGATTTCAAAGCGATCTTCGGTGGAATTGCGGGTTCCTGTATGATCTACGGTTTCAAGAGAGGTCTTTACTCCAATGAGGCGGGCGTCGGTTCTGCACCAAACGCATCTGCATCCGCCCACGTGTCTCATCCGGCGAAGCAGGGACTTGTTCAGACCGTGTCGGTGTACATTGATACGATGCTTCTTTGTACTGCGACGGCATTTATGTGTCTCAGTTCCGGAGTTGTAAGAAATGAAGCAGTTTCCGGAGCGCCATTTGTACAGAATGCAACCGAAACAGTATTCGGAACAGCCGGCCCGATTATCATTACCGTTGCAATGGTTCTTTTTGCGTTTACTACACTTCTTGGAAATCTTTTCTATGTAGATAACGCACTGGCATATTTGAATGGAAAGAAGATGCCGACCAAAACCTTTATGAATTGCTTCCACCTGATCTGTGTGGTAGTTATTTTCCTCGGGGCAATCATGCCGATGGATGCCTGCTGGGCACTTGCGGACATTACCATGGGTGGAATGGCGCTGATCAACGTGCCTTCCTGCGTGCTTCTGTCCGGAACAGCGGTGGCAGCTCTGAAAGATTATGAGAAACAGAGAAAAGCCGGAAAGAATCCAAGATTCCGCGGAAAAGACATCGGAATCGATGAAGCGGAATTATCTTATTGGAAATAATAGAATAAGAAGAAAAAACGAGCAGCAGGAATCCTATTGACTGAAAGGGGATATCATATGAAGGATATTCAGAATACACAGATTTACAAAGGAAATATTATTACGTCTAAGACGGTAAATGAGCTGGCTCTTTATGAGAAGTCCTACATCGTTGTAAAAGACGGTATCATCGAGGACATTTTTGAAAAACTTCCGAAGGAATATGAGAATGCGGATGTCACAGATTACGGTGAGAACCTGATTATTCCGGCATTTTCCGATCTCCATATCCATGCGCCTCAGTATCGAGAGAGAGGTGTAGGAATGGACTGCCTGCTCTTTGACTGGCTGAATCGATATACGTTCCCGGAGGAAGCAAGATTTCAGGAGAAATCTTATGCAAAAGCAATCTATGCTCAGGTTGTGCGTGATCTGATTGCCAATGGTACAGCCCATGCCAGTTTGTTCACAACGATTCATTACGAAGCAAGTGATCTGATTTTCCGAATGCTGAAGGAGAGCGGCATGTATGCCTTCGCCGGCAAGGTGAATATGGATCAGAACTCCCCGGAGTTTCTTGTGGAAACACCGGAGCAGTCCGTTGCTGAGACGGAGCGCTTTGTCGCAGAACATCTGGGAGATGATCATGTCAAACCAATTCTGACACCACGTTTTGCACCGACCTGTTCCGAAGAACTTCTGAAGGAGCTCGGACGAATTGCCCAGACTTATCATGTGGGGCTTCAGACCCATCTGGTAGAATCCAAGGCAGAGGCAGCCTGGGCAGCAGAACTGTTTCCACAGTACGGTTCTGACGGAGCTATTTATGAAGGATGCGGACTTCTGGGAGAAGGGCCGGCAATTTTTGCCCATGTGATCTTTCCAACAGAAGTAGAAGAAAGAATTCTCAAAAAATATCAGGCGGTTTCTGTACATTGTCCGGATGCAACGGCAAACATTACCGCAGGAATCATGCCGGTCAGCCAGATGCTGGAAAAAGGACTTCGCCTTGGTTCCGGTTCGGATGTCGGCGGCGGTCATCATATGGGCGTTTACACGCAGATCAGTCAGGCAGTACAGCTGTCCAAACTGAAAGAATTCTATGAGCCTGATTACAAGAGAATTTGTTTTGCAAACGGATTCTACATGGCAACCGCAGAGGGCGGAAGCCTCTTTGGAAAAGCCGGAAAACTGGAGAAAGGGTATCGCTTCGACGCCCTGGTACTGGATCCGATGCAGGATGCAGGTACAAGCATTTCTCTACTGGAAAGCCTGGAGCGTTTTTGCTATATTGGCGGACCGGAGAACATTAAGCATCGCTACATCGATGGAAAACTCGTGGATCCTGAGAAAGTATACGAGAAATTGCTGGAGATGGAGTAAGAGTGAGCCTTCGGCGGATCGCAGAGTTCGACAGAAGAAAGTTGCTTCGCAACTGCCGAATTCGCACGCGAATCCGCTTACGTGATTCGGTTATGAGCAGCTGCGAAGCGGATTGCGAATATCTGTTTGACTGGAGAGTTTGAGAGGGGGATGTCTACATGGAATTTTATATGCCGGTTAAGGTATATCAGGAGAAAGAGTGTGTCCGAAACCATCCGGAGGTTTTTGGAAAATTTGGAATGAAGGCACTGATTGTTACAGGAAAGAGCTCTGCGAAGAAGAACGGAGCTTATGATGACGTGACCGCTGTACTCGAAGGATTGGGAATCGCTTACACCTTGTTTGATGAGGTGGAGGAGAATCCTTCCATTGAGACGGTTATGAAGGCAAGAGATTTCGGACTCCGGGAGAATGCGGAATTTGTTATCGGAATCGGAGGCGGTTCCCCGCTGGATGCGGCGAAGGCCGTTGCCCTGATGATGTACCACAAGGAAGAAGGGGCAGAATATTTATATGAGAAAAAAGACTCCACTAGACTGCCGCTCGTTTTGATTCCGACAACCTGCGGCACCGGTTCAGAAGTTACGGGAGTCAGTGTCATGACCATTCATGCAAAGAAAACCAAGGGATCTATTTCCCACAAGGTTTTCGGCGATTA
>JAUNAE010000327.1:0-693 GCA_030527765.1 Eubacteriales bacterium | reverse complement strand
CTGATTGATGGTAAGTATCTTGCGTTTGCTCCGGATCATGTCATTCAGAATACAGCAATTGACGCACTGGGACATTTGTGGGAGAGTTACATGAATGCAGATGCTACGGATTACAGCAGAATGTGCGCAGATGCAGGAATGAGAATGTTCGCCCGGACAAAGGAGAAACTTTTTGCCAGAGCGAAAGCACCGGAGGGAGAGCGCACATACACGGAGGAAGATTATGTTAACCTGATGAATGCTTCCATGTTTGCGGGCATGGCCATTGCACAGGACAGCACAAGTCTGCCTCACGGACTGTCTTATCCGGTTACGTATTTCCTTCATATGCCTCACGGAGCTGCAATTGGATATTTCCTCGGAGGATATCTGGCGGAAGGATCTGAAGAAGAACGGGAACATATGCTGAGAACCTCAGGTTTTGCGTCTCTCGAGGAGTGGAAGGAGTTCTATGAGACTCTTTGCCAGAAGGAACCTCTTGCGGATGAGATTCTGGATCATGCTGTGGAAGTGATTGCCAATAATGAGTCTAAGCTTGTGAAGGCACCATTCCCATGTGATAAAGAGGTGCTCCGCAGAATCGCATACTGGGGAAGATGAGACAAAAGCATGCCTGAGGTGAGCAAGAGAAGCAGCCAGGCATGCAAGCAAGAGAAAAAAGCATGCCGGAAGTGAGCAAAAGAAGCCATCAGG
>JAUNAE010000326.1:2443-4382 GCA_030527765.1 Eubacteriales bacterium | reverse complement strand
CATAATCCGATTCTAAAGCATATGCTCCTTTATGATTCCAATGGTCCAACTGTTCCTGACAAAGTTTTTCTAATATTTCTAAATCTCTTTTATCAAACATTCTCTTTTCCTCATCTCATGATATATCATAACCAACTAAGGTATAAATTTCTGACTCATTACCTGAAATAATTTCTTTTGCTGTTGCCAATTTTGTTGGATATGCTGTTTCAATGAACTCAAGTAAATCTCTTCCTGCAATAGTAACATCTACATTATAACTGAAAGGACGCTCAATAGAAATTGTTCCTTTTATACCAGACTGAACTTTATCATAAAATTCAACAACTGCTGACATTCCCAGTCCAAGTTCCATAAGCTGTTTGCCTTCTTTAAAAACGCCAACCATATACGTTAATGGAATTTCCATTTCATCCACTTCATTATTATTTCCTTCATCCGCTGGTTCAAATGCTTCCAAGAAATCAAATAATTGCAAAACTGTAGACTCATCCAAGCATACACGCAGATAGTTTTCGTCTTCACCATATTCCGGTCTTTCGTGAAGATAAATAATCATGTCAATGCGCTTATTCTTTTTTAACAGGAATTCTACTCTTCCCCAAGAGATACCAAAATAGGACTCCTCCATTTCATCAGCAAGCATTTTCTGAATGTATTTTCTGGTTTCATCCAAATGATCTTTGCTAATACTATCAGAAAAATCAACCTGAACCATTGCATCGCCTTCACCGTCCCATAAACATAAAAGATAGCTTACCTTGTCTTCGTCAATATTAAGCGTCAATTCTCCATCTAATGTACCAGTTCCAAACAGCAGCATTTTGTCCATGAAAATCCCTTCTTTCTCTTTATCTTCAATCCTCTTTACACTTATATTATCTCAAACTGCTTGTACAAAAGTCCGCACACCCAAAAAGAGCCTGATTCACATGAACCAAGCTCTTCCCCATCACGATATTAAACTATGACATGTATCCCGGAGTTTCTTCCTGATTCTCCATAAACAGCATGTACATTCCAAAGAGTGCTTCTGACATTCTTTCATCATCTGTCAAAAGTGATTCTATATCCTTGCCCTTCACAAAACACTCTTCGTAAACATACTGCGCCAGACCTGCAGCTTCTCGGAATAATTCAGCGATTACTTCCTGCATGTTCTTTGCGAATTCCTCTAATTTTTCAGGATCGTCTGGTTTGAATATAACAGACTCCACTTCATCTGTTGTTCTGGAATCATCACTTAAAACTCTGTACTGCTCAAAGATATTCTTCTGTTCTTTCTCAGGAAGTTTTGCATACTCCCAGATTAATCGTACTAAACGCCCATCCCATTCCTCTGGCATTGGCGGTAACTGAATATATTTTTCTTTCTCCATTTCATTAACCTCCGATAATAAATCTTCCGACACCATCTCTTGCTTCTGTCACAAGTGCCAGGATAAATGCTCCTGCAACTAATACTCCTACCAACATGAATTCAGCAACACCTAACAGGATATAATTCATGAACTGGGTACGGTACCAGATAATGGTACACACAAGCATTGCTCCAAGAAGCAGGCCCACAAGTCCCTTTGCCACGCAGTAGAGATTAACTACTGCGCTGACACATACTCCGATAAAGGCAAGTATCAGCCATACCGGAATAAGTAATAATCTTCCAATGAGTTTTAAGATAAATAATATCACTCTCATAAATTCTCCTTTCAGCCAGCAAATTGTGGCATATCTGCATTTACTTCAGCTCTGTAATAACCCTCGATTGTTGTCGGTGCATTAAACAAAGTAGCCAGTAAATACTTCTTGATGTTTTTGACTCTCGTCGTGTTTTTCTTCATGCAGCTGATCACATAATCGATATGCATGTAATTCAGCTTCAGAAATTTGCTCTTTACCAGAGCTGCCGGATATCTTTCACTGGCAATCAGAATTGTTT
>JAUNAE010000326.1:0-2433 GCA_030527765.1 Eubacteriales bacterium | reverse complement strand
ACCACTGTTTCAAGGATCAGTTCAAAGATGCCTTGTACCAGTTCTTCATCAAACTTATTTGCCTGAAGAAGTGCATCATATTCGATATTGCCTTTAATGATTTCACTATAGGCCTTGATGATATCGGGATGATCCGGATCGCATCGCATCTCATCAACATCCGCAGATAAGATATGATTCGATTTAATCTCACTCTGGTAAATATGGTTTGTATTAGTCTTATTATTAAGAGGTGCTGATTCTGACACTTCTAGAGGTGTCGTTTCGGTAACCTCAGAGGTGCCGGAATCGTTACCTCTTGAGGTGCATTTTATCGCACCAGAGGTGCTATAAACCGTACTTCTGGAAAGTATTTGTTTTCCTGCAGAAGTTCCGCTATCGATATTTCTGGAATAATCTTTCTGAATCAGAAAACTTTTCACATATATGATGCTTGGAAGTCCAAATCCTCTCTTTTTCTTCTGAACTAATCCGAACGTTTCAAGCTCTGCAAGATAATCCATAGCTTTTCGCTTAGAAAATCCCAAATCTGACTGAATCTCTGATATCTGATAGATAATGTAGACTCTGTTTTCTTCGTCGAACCAACCATTCTTCATTGATAAAGACATGCGATCCAGAAGTACTGAATACAGCATCTTGGACTGCAGTGTTAATGAAGAAAATGTTTTCTCTGTCAGCAGCATCCTTGGTATCCGTATGAAACTGAACTGATCAGCCTGGGATCCATAGTAATAATCGAATTCCATATTATTCAGACTCCTTTCCCTGACTCCATTGTTCCAGAAGTTCCACAATGACACTTCTCATATCTTCCTCTGTATAATCAGATGGAAAATACTTTCTCAGTTTCTTTTCTGAAATCAGATTTTTAGTACTTGGAGTTCTGCCCGGCTGGCTATCGTTAAGGATAGCTATCAGCTTACCTTCTGTCATAATTCCGGTTTTACATGCTTCTCTCAGCAATGCAATTTGCTTAGGTTTTACCAAGCCATTGTCTCTGATGTACTCAAACAACCACTTCTGAATTTCCTGATCAAGGTAAGAAATCTCAACTGCAGAGGTGAATGGAATTCTTTTTAGATCGACATATTCAAGTAACTCTGGAATCAATTCCGTAAGTCTGATATATCTCTGCACTTGCCTTCCTCCAAGCCCTGACCCTTCACCTACGATTTCGGCAGACTCTACCCCCAACTTCCCGACATTATGTCGGGAAGTTCCCTGATGACGCAACGCTTCTAACTTCATCTTGAAAGCAAAGGCTCGTTCGCTCGGCATTAACTCCTCCCTCTGGATATTGGCGTCCACCATTGCGATTACTGCTTCGTCGTCTGTCATCTCTCTTATAATAGAAGGGATTGCAGTCAGGCCTGCCAATTCTGCAGCATGAAGTCTTCTGTGACCAGATATCATTTCATAAGTATCCATTCCTGTTGGTCTGATCAAAACAGGGGACAATACTCCATTCACCTTGATACTTTCCACCAGTTCCTGCATCTTATCATCATCAATGACCTTGAATGGATGTCCTTTAAATCCACTGATCTTACAGATTTCAATATCCATAGCGGCTTCTTCATTTACTACACCAAGCAGTTCTTCCACACTTTTGAAATTCAGTCTTTCACTCATCTTACTTGCCATCACTTAATACCTCCTGAGTTAATTCTTTATAAGCATTAGAAACTTTACAGTTTACGCAGTGTCCATAGATACTAATACCCTCAGCGCTGGCCTCTGCTGCTTTTACCGATACCGGAATAACACTTTCAAATATCGGAATGTTAGTTCCATAGGTTTCTCTGACCTTTGTTGATACATCCTTCGCATAATTGGTTCTGAAATCTACCATGGTAAGAAGGATTCCTTCGATTATCAGTCGTCTGTTCAGACGTCTCTTTACCATAGAGATTGTTTTGATCAGCTGCTGAAGACCTTTGACCGGAAGGTATGCAGCCTGAACAGGAATAAGTACACTATCTGAAGCCACCAAAGCATTGATTGTCATGGTTCCAAGAGATGGCATGCAGTCGATGATGATGTAATCGTACCTTTCTCTTTGCATCTCGATATATTCCCGCATGATCATTTCTCTGCTCATCACATTGGCCAGTGTCAGTTCCATAACGGATAATTCAATATTGCCCGGAAGTAAATCCACCCCTTCCTCGTGATGGTAAATACCTTCTTCCGGATCAATATTCTTCTCATTTACTATATTCATAAGGATAGTAGCCAGTGTTGTCTTAATCTCATCAGGCTCCCCGATGCCAAGACTGGCACTTAAAGAACCCTGCGGATCCGCATCAATCAGAAGCACCTTCTTACCTTCTCTTACTAATCCAATTCCTAAATTCACTGCTGTGGTGGTCTTGCCGACTCCACCTTTCTGGTTTGCGATGGAAATAACCTTACACATTTTTCTTTTCC
>JAUNAE010000325.1:600-4383 GCA_030527765.1 Eubacteriales bacterium | reverse complement strand
CTATATTGAAAGGAATGTAAGTCGTAGGGGTTGCATCTCGATTTACAATTCACACCGCTTGTGAAATTGATGTTCTGTTTCCGGTTCCTGCTGCCTGTGGAAAGTGCTGCCAGGATAGCGTACAACAAAATGAGATTGCAATCTTTTCCCGGAGTGTACAAATTTGGACAAAAAAAATACAGCGAGTTTCCACCCGCTGTATCTTCCAATATCATTATGATCTGCATTAGCTTATGCATTGCATTCAGCTCAGATATTTTGACTTTACTTGTACCGGCTTATTCGATCGCCGGTGAATTATGCTGCCTCAGCCTCAGCTTCCGTTACTGCAGGCATTCCTGCAAGCTTTCTGACAAAAGGTGTTGTCAGCTTTACAAAGAAGGTTACCAGAGGTCCGATCGCAAATGTTGCGATGACAGTTCCGATGCCCCAAGGTGCACCAAGCAATACGCCTACTGCGAACATGATGACGCCGGAAATGGTCATACCATAGCCATATCCTTTGTGGATTGCATCACCAATCATGAATGCCAAAATATCACTGCACTGATAACCCATTTCTACCGGAATGTAGAACGCAAGGGCAAAACTCATGATCAAGATTCCGACTGCGATAAACAGCAGCTTCATCGGAATTGTATCTGCTGCAGGAAGCAAGGGGCTGACTGTCGCAAACCAGAAGTTCATAACAGGTCCGAACAGAAATGCATACAGCACTGTTCCGATATGAATGTATTTGCGATTGATAAAAAATGCCGCTACAAGAACCAGGATTTCAATAATCAAATCGACAGTTCCCATCTTAATTCCAAATGTGTTCTCAACACCAAGCTCCAGTGTGCTCAAGGGATCCTGGCCCCATGCAGCACCGACGACGAAGATTACGCCGAATGACAGCAATACGATTGAAGCGAGTACGATCAGACTTTTTCTGATATATCCGTTTACATTTTCTTTCATGATTTTTAATTCCCCTATTTACTCGTTAGAATATGCTTTCTTTAAAATTTCCAGATAATCTGCTTTTTCGATGGTTCTTGCATTATCAATGGACAAAGGATTCTTTGCTGATTTTTCAGCGATCAGATCAAACTCTTCCGGATCGATTCCCTTGAGGTCCTTGAAGCAGGGAATCTGAAGGTCTCTGTTCAATTTTTTGATAAACTGAACGCCGGCGTATGCGTGATCTTCATTGCTCATCTCAGGTGTTCTTTCCACACCCAGTCTCTCTGCAACAACAGAATAGCGATAAGGCTCTGCAGGAATGTTGTATTCCATCACATAGGGCAAGAACAAGGAGTTTGCGACACCATGTGCAATGCCGTACTTCGCACCGATTGTCTCAGCGATCGCATGAACAGCGCCGATATTCGAGTTGATGAATGCCATGCCTGCCATGGTGCTTCCGATCATCATATTTTCTCTTGCATCTTTGTCGCTTCCATCTTCGTATGCAGTGCGAATGCTCTTTGCGATCAGTTCCATTGCATATAATGCAATCGCATCTGTCATGGGTGATGAACACTTTACGGTATAAGCTTCAATTGCATGGGTCAAAGCATCAATACCACAAGCTGCAGTCAAAGACTTGGGCAGAGCCAAAGTTACCTGAGGATCGCAGATGGCCAGTGTGGGGACGAGGTTCTTCTCGTCCATCAGACTCATCTTGTACTCCCTCTCTTCATCCGTGATAACTGCAACGAATGTTACCTCGCTGCCTGTACCTGCAGTTGTCGGAATTGTGATCAGGGGCAGCATCTTCTTAGGAAATTCTTTGTAGTCCCAATCGACGCATTTTCCGCCATTTGTTACCAGTGCACCTACAGCCTTTGCCTCATCCATCGCAGATCCGCCGCCGTATGCAATCAGGAGATCTACGGACTCTTTCCGGGCAAGCTCTACCAGTGCATCACAATCTGTGGTCGGAGGATTGGGCTTTACATTGTCATAAACGATGTAGGAAAGCTGCTCCTCTTCCAGTTTGGACAAAATTCTCTTAAATAATTCTGTTGTGCTCAGAAAGCTGTCTGTAACAACCAGTACTTTTGTTGCTCCCAGAGCCTTTGCTTCTGTACCAACACAATCAATGGTTCCGAAACCTTCAATAATTCTTGTTGCGTGATTAAATTTATTCATTGCTTATTATTCCTCTACGATTGCAAATGCACGAATCGGTGAACCATCTGCGCCATTGAGTTTTAAGGGAGCGCCTACGAAGAAGCACTTCTCAGGCAGTGCACGTGTATTTACCAGTGCGAGAATATAAGGGATTCCTGCATCCAGCAAAACAACGTCAGGAAGCTCAGTTCCTTCCGGAACGAAATCCATTCCATCTCTAGGATCACCGATCATGGGTGTATCCAGTGCAACAGCCTTCACACCGCGCTCTACAAGATACTGTGCAGCGGCAGGAGTGATGAAAGGGCTCTCCCATGTGTAACGCTCTTCTTTGATCATTGCATCCCATCCGGTAGAGAGAATGCAGATATCACCCTTCTCCAGACGACCTGCATCTGCTTCTTCCATCATTTCCTTTGTGATGCAGAAGAATGCTTCTCCATTGGTCTCGAAGTGAAGAACTTTTGCTGTTCCTGCGATTTTATCCAGAGAAACCTCATTTACGCCTTCGCCATCATTACTCCAGTGCTTTGCACACTCCAGGTGTGTTCCTGTGTGAGAAGTGAGGACATGCTTGCTGGTGTTGTAGCCGTTCTTTTCGATGAATGCCAGCTGCTCTGTCTGATAAGGAACATAAGGATTTCCGTAGTACCAAAGGTCTTCGTTAATTAAAGATGTCAAATCGATTGTTTTCATTATTTATCTCCATTCTTTTTTTCTTCGTAGTCAAACAAGCCCCAACCGTACATTGCGCCGGTTGCTTTCATTCCTTCATACAATGCTTCGTCATATCCCTGCTCGATCTCTGCGTCTGATGCCGCCCATTTCAGAATTGCCTGGGAGAACTGAAGCGGGTGATTAAATCCGGCAGGGGAAATCAGATCCAGGGAATCATATTTTGTATGATTGCCACAGAAGATGCCTGCGGACAGTGTGAAGTGCGGAATCTGCTTTGCTGTGAAATTGAGTGTGTCGCATACCAGCGGTGCAGTGATTACCGGCCACTCGAGATCCAAACCACCTACGATCTCGTTGATCTGCTGCTCAACAGAGCTGCTGAAGCCACCCAGTACCTGATAGTTGCTGATGGTGTTTCCGACAATGTCATAATTCAGCACAAACTTGATGGAGTTATAAACATCCGGATGGTTCATCAGGTAGTACTTACTTCCGTGCAATCCGCATTCATGGCCGGACCAGGCGATGAAACGAATTGTTTTATCCAGACCTTTGCCCTCGTTCTTGCGGTCATTGAAGTATTTTGCCAGTTCCATGACCATGGCAACACCGGCCACGTCATCACTTGCTCCGGTACTGCTGACTGCAGAATCCAAATGTGCACAGCAGATGATGTTCTCATCCTTTTTGGATGTTCCCTCAACAACACCAATGGTTGTTCTTGTCTTGCCCATCTCAACTTCATACTGAATGTTCATGGAGACGGTCTCCACATTGTTCTGCAGAAGTTCCAGCGCTATTCTGTAATGAATGACAGCGGTCGGAATTGTGTAGGGTTCGTCCATTGTTTCGAAGTTTGCGTAAACGTAAGGAACATCCCAGTGACCATCGTTTGTTGTGTAGATAGCTGCTGCAGCGCCATACTCATATAAGCGCTTGTACATGTTGATGTCCGGATATTCTGCATATACATCTCTTGCGATCAGT
>JAUNAE010000325.1:0-590 GCA_030527765.1 Eubacteriales bacterium | reverse complement strand
TACGGCTTTGCCTCTGACATCCTGCTCTTTAAAGTTTGCAATATTGCCGTTTTCAACGAAAACTAGCGGCAGCTCCAAACCTTCTTCAGGAGTGGCCTTTGCAAACATAACAGGTGTGTGCACCAGTTCTTTCCACTCAGAACCGAACTTTGCTTTTACAACGGACTGTTTTACGGTGCAAACAGGAACTTCGAACTCGTAGGTTTCTGTTTTAATGCCCTCTTTCCGGTAAAAATCAATAATGTAATCACTTGCCTTCAATACTGCTTCCGTACCTGCAATTCTCTGACCACATTCCTCGACAAAAAATTTTGTATGATTATAACAAGCCTTTAACATCCCTTTGATCTCCTATTATTCATAACGAAGAGTTACATTTTCATCCAACGGATAAATCGGTCTTCTGATGTTCTTGAAATCGCCGATTCTTGTGACATCCGGATTGCAGATTCCGATACTGTGGATGGTCAAATATTCAGCCGGAGCATCTTTGAACACACCCTGATAAGCCTGTCCAAATCCCTTCAAAAGAAGAATTGTTGTTAATTCCATGAGCTGTCACAGATCTGATCAAATATCCTGTCACGATT
>JAUNAE010000324.1 GCA_030527765.1 Eubacteriales bacterium | reverse complement strand
CAGGCTATTGCCAGAGATATTTTGACCGAAGCCATGTACCGATTGGAACAGAAGGGATTTGCCATCGTAGGCCATGTACACGATGAAGTAATCATCGAAGCAGAAGCCGGAAGATACACACCCGATGATATCTGTGAAATCATGGCAGCGAACCCGGCATGGTGCATGGATATTCCGTTAGCTGCTGCCGGATATCGGGGCGATTACTATCAAAAATCATGAATTCATGATTTCTGATATTATCCCCAAGAAATTATTATCCCCAACATTTCATTAAATGTTCGCCGAATCTACACTTCGAGAACAAAAGTTGGGGATAATATTATTTTATCGCTATACAAACGAAAGGGGGATTTACATTGGATGTGAAATATGAAGAAGGGATTCAATGCCTAAAGCAATGCTGGAAAGAGATGGGACACGCCATCACTGACGAAGAAAAAGCAGCTATGAAGTCATTTCGTGGGGTTTTTGTTTCCGGGAAATCAGAACCGTATTCTCATGAAATGGCTCTTAAATGGCTTTCAGATAATCAACTCATCTGGGGTGAAGAAAAATATCAGGTGCATTGTAAACTTATATATGAGCTGAACGATGCAGTTTCAACAGGTACCATAAAAGGCGAATACAAGTTTTTGCCCACGGTTTACGATTCGCTACCTCCTGACCTTAAGGATCAGCTGATTCTTTATAGAAACAAACTACTCTCACACCTTCAGTATCGTGCTTCCAGAGATCAGCTGATTCACTGTATCAGCTTCGCAAATTTTCTGAAGAATCAGGATATTTTTCAAACAAGTGATATCACTGTGGAATTGATCTCGAAGTATCATAATTATGCAGATACAGTCGGAGACACATATATTTGCTTATATTCAGTAAGGTACTTTCTGCAGTTTCTGGTCAATCACGGGATCATTTCAGAACATATCCCGTACGCCCTTACATCTCCGATCCAGGCTAAAGCAGCAGGATATGCTATTAAAAGATTCTCGTCAGATATATCTGACTTTGAAACAAATGGGATTTCTTGCAATGCGTATTGGAAAGGCGCCAATGATCTTATCTGTATCCTTCGAAAAGAATACCACCATGATGAGGATGCCACGCGAAACAATTATCTTGTGTACTATCAGATGTTCTACGTCTTTATGCAGGAATTCTCTCTTCCGTATACTGCGCAAAATGTCAGACTTTGGGTAGATGGAATGAAGGGATTTATGAGTGAACCTCATCGCATACCATCCATCAAACGCAGTTTCTATCTTTTGGATATTTTTCTCAGGAATGGTTCTATAACAGATGAGGATCTGGAAATCATCTTATGCAGTCCCGGGAAAATCTCGGAATTGTCGATGACGTACAAAAATCTGTTGAATGACTTCTTATCAAGCCGCAGAAAAGAAAACATGGCACCAGCTACTCTAGATGTACATAAATCCGGTGCGTTATCATTTTTGCTGTATATGCAGAAAAAGGACATTTCAGCAGTATCAGAAATTTCGCTTATGGACGTAAAGGAATACTGTATGTGGATTGCCGAAAAGGCATCAAATCACAAAAACAATTATTCATATGATCTAAGAGTATTCCTCAGGTTTTGCTTTGAAAAAGATTATGTAACGCAAGATATTTCACGTGCGCTGCCTACACAATCTAATCAACAGAGAAAAATCGTCAGAATCCTCTCCGAGGAAGAGATACGGATGATTTATACATTTCGAGATAATGCAGTTACTCCTCTCCAGTTACGGGATTCTGCGATACTCATGCTCGGCCTGCTGATGGGGCTGAGAAGAATTGATGTCGTTAATTTAAAGTTCTCAAACATAGACTGGAAAGCACAAACCATCTCCATAACACAGCAAAAGACCTACAGGCCGCTTGTGCTTCCGATGCCGACATCGGTTGGCAACAGCATCTATAAATACATAAAACATGGGCGCCCTAAGAAAGGGGATGAGAATGATTATATTTTCCTCTCGATCATGGCGCCGTTCAAAAAGGCAGATCCATCAGCTTGTGGGATCGCTGTTAAACACGCCTTAAATAATACCATAGGATCTTTTCATATCCTGAGGCGAACCTTTGCATCCAGACTTCTGGCAGCTGGGACTAAAACAGATACCATTAAGGATTCTCTTGGTCATTCTACTATGGATACTATTAACAGATATCTCTCCGTAGATGAGGAAATGCTCAGATCCTGTTGTCTCCCCCTTGAAAGGACGGTGATTAATTATGAAGCCACGTCGTAATTATACATTTAGTAGTTCCCTTGCACCTGCTATTGAGGGATTGATCCGGGAAAAAAGAGCCTCCGGTTACATGTACAATTCCAATGCAGATGTGCTTAAAGAACTCGATACCTTCTGCATTGAAAATGGATTTAATTCCGAAACAGTTACAAAAAAGCTATCGGATGCATGGGCTGTTCAGCGTAAAACAGAAGGAATCAGTGCACGAAATATACGTGTGAGCAACCTGCGGCAGGTATCAAAGTACCTGCTCTCTATAGGTAAAGAAAGCTATATGCCGCAAATGCTCCAGTCCACAGAAACGAAAATAGCCCATGTATTTTCTACAGAAGAACGCAAAGAGTTTTTTGAATGTCTCAATAAGTTGAAGTTAAAGAAAAAAGGCAATCGTCTCCTTGAAGAATGCAGGGTTATATTCCGTCTGTATTACTGCTGCGGTCTCAGGCTGTCTGAACCACTGTGGCTTACATGGGATGACATAGATTGTAATTCTGGAAGGATTACGATCTTACAATCCAAGGGCTATAAAGATAGGGTAGTCTGGGTAACTCCTGACGTTGCGGAGATGATCCGAAAATATCGTGAATACATTTCAGCAGAATGCCCGGATGAAGTCCTTGTATTTCCAGGTACTAAGATTGGTAAACCAATCAACGAAGTAACTGTGAGAGCCTACTTTCAGAGGACTCTTGCAATGACAACTTATGCTACGATCAGCAACCCGCCGACGATAAAGTCGTTTCGACACACATTTGTAGTAGACAGGCTCAACGCATGGATGGAAAACGGCGAAAACATAGAGGATAAACTGCCATATCTCAGCAAGTATCTTGGGCATAACAGCATCCACGAGTCCCTTTATTATTACCATCAAGTGTCAGAGGCTTTCAAGATCATCCATGACAGGGATAAAACATCAGATATCGTAATTCCAGAGGTAAATGAAAATGAAGAATAAAAACAAAACAGTAAACAATGACAAGCTCTTTTTCTCCAGAACCCTGCAGTATCTGGATAACTACCTTCCACGACAGTTGGGACGCAGTGCAGAAACAGTTCGTTCATACCGTGATTCGCTTTCAGGGTTCAGAAAATACCTTTATGATGAGAAAGGGATTTCTATAGCAAAATTTACTTTCCAGGACTGCACAAAAGATCTGCTTCTGGAATACTGTGCTCATCTGAAAGAGCACGGCAACTCGGCGGCTACATGTAATGTAAGACTTGCAGCCATAAAAACATATGTCCAGTATGTATCAGATGATGATATCTCACTTCAGTCGATAGCTCTTCAGATTTCTAAAGTACCTGGGATGAAGATTCCAAAGCGCGAAAAAAAGCTGATAACGAATGAAGGATTGGCTGCGATACTTGCACAGCCAAAGGATACTAAGATTGGTATACGTGACAAGACTATCATGGTTCTTCTGTATGATTCTGCAGTCAGAGTAAGCGAACTTACCGGACTAAGGATTAATGATGTAGATTTCAAAACGCTCTCAGTCCATATCCATGGGAAAGGGAACAAAGAACGTTCTGTAGCTATCAGTGAAAAGACCGCAGCACATCTGAAACGATATATATCTATATATCATTCTGCCAGAAGCAAACCTGACGATTATCTGTTTTATACCGTGATTAAAGGCAAAGTTGGTACCGTTTCAATGAGTACTGTAGAGAGGATTCTCCAGAAATATGCGGATGAAGCCAGAAAAGAATGTCCTGACATTCCGAAGCATGTCTATCCGCATCTGTTTCGTGCGGAAAGAGCCACACATTTATATCGCGATGGTGTAGATTCCATTATGATTTCAAAAATACTCGGCCATTCCAGTATAGAAACGACCAAAATTTATGCGCTCCCGTCAATGGATCAGATGCGTGAGGCAATGAACAGGGTGGATTTGCCCACTGATTCCGCTGAAAAACCTTTATGGGAAGGCGATGAAGATGAAATGGCAAGACTCTGTGGCTTGAAGTAGTAATTAGATTATCCCCAACATTTGTGTAGAATATCACTAATTTCAGTGGTTGCAACAGATGTTGGGGATAATATTTTCTTGGGGATAATATAAAAAAGATTAAATATGGGGGGTTCGATTCATAGGAATCTCTTGCTTATAGA